>JAIRVW010000125.1 GCA_031253705.1 Brucellaceae bacterium | reverse complement strand
TCGCTTTCCAGAATAGCGGCGAGGCAGGAATTTTCAGTCACTTCAAGCGGATGGCGGATTGCATAGCGTTCATGACGAATAGTGGATTCCGGTGCGCGGTGATCATTTTTACCGGTGAGTTCCTGAATATCATTCGCCAGAGAGCCGCCGAGCGCTACGTTCATTTCCTGCAGGCCACGGCAGATGCCGAGAACGGGTATACCGCGCTCCAGTGCTGCACGGATCAGCGGTAATGTGGTGGCATCGCGATCCGGATCAAAGGGGCCATGCTGCTCTGTTGCTTCCTGTCCGTAATTTTGCGGGTGGACATTCGAGCGCGAGCCGGTGATGAGCAGGCCGTGTACAGCGGCGAACAGCGCATCATGATCGATTTTTTCGCGGATATTGGGCACCAGAAGCGGTGTCACTTCGGCAACTTCCGCAAGGGCTGTAATATATTCAGAAGGCGTGGCATGCCAGTTATTGCCGTCAATATCACGAATATCGGATGTGACAGCAATCAAAGGACGGGATTTTTGCATGATAAAACAGGCCTTGTCGTGGTTGCGCAGTGGCAGGCATTTGATTAGTTTTGCATTGATGCAGCGACTCTGTAAGGGCCGGATTTAAAACTAAAACTGGTACGGCAACCCGATCAGCTTGTCAGTTTTATTGCCGCCTGAATGTGTTTACTGCAAAAGCGGGCTGAGTTGAAATAATTTTTGTCGTGTCTGAGGGATATCTGGCTTGGAATTATGGCGGATATTGAACGGTCATAATTCCGGTGACTGCAGACATAACAAGAGTGAGTGAGGGGCAGATGTCCGCAGGTAATCAGAATTTATTTTCTGTCCGGGGAAAAGTCATTGCGGTGACCGGCGGTTCGTCGGGGCTCGGGCATCATATGGTGCATACGCTGACTGCGCATGGTGCAAAAGTCGTGTCCATTGCACGCAGTCATGCGACCGATGTTTGTCCGGATTGTGAGCATATCAAGCCGGATATACTTCATGTTCATGCAGATGTTTCTGATGTACAGGAGATCAGTGCGGCCTTTGATCTTGCAGAGAAACATTTCGGGCCTGTGAGTGTGGTGTTCAATAATGCGGGAATTGCCTGCAAGGCCAGCGCTCTGAAAACCACGCCTGAAATGGTAGAACAGGTGTTTGCGGTGAATGTGCTGGGCGCTTTTGCTGTTGCGCAGGAAGCTGCACGGCGGATGATTGCAGCTAAAATCCACGGCGCAATTATCAATACAACCAGTATTCTCGGCACCGTCCCGCAAAAAGGCGCTATTGCCTATTCCATGTCGAAAGCCGCCTTGGCGCAAATGACCCGCTCGCTGGCACTTGAATGGGCAGCGCATCATATCCGCGTTAATGCGATAGCGCCCGGCTGGTTTCCGACCGGTATTAATCAGGATCTGGTTGAAGGTCCCGCCCACGGCTATCTCAAAGCAAAGAACCCGATGCGCAGGCTAGGCGAGAATTGTGATCTGGAAGGTGCGCTGTTATTGCTGGCCTCGGATGCCGGTGGTTATATGACAGGTACAACCATTACGATTGACGGCGGACATAGTTTGCAAAGCTGAAAAATCGCGATAAATAACCGCCATCGCCGTACTGATTTGAATGACAGGCGATGGCGCTGCATATATCAGAGTTTTTAAATATATTTTTATAGTTATGATTCATACTGCACACATCACCGGTTCAGCAACCTATGGCGTTGATTTTAATGTAAAAACATCCAGAAGTAGAAAAAGTTGAAACTTATTTTTAAAGTATTTTTGCCATACTTCCCCTGTGAGGGGGAGCATTAACAAATGACATGGTTATTCAAGACCAATATTCCGGTGGATGTTCGCCTGTCATTTGTCAGAGCGCTTTACGGCAATCGGGAAACTTTATGGTTCGGGCTGGCAGCACATATGCTGGCCTGTACGGTCATTTATTTTAAAACCGACGATATTGTTTTCCTGGGGTTTGCTGCCTCTTTTGCGCTGGTCACTAGCCTTCGTATGCTGGATATGTATGTGTTTGACAGGGCTGATTTCAGTCGGTTAACGCATGACAAGATCAATCGCTGGGAGTTGCATTATCTGATCGGCGCCTGTGCAATCTGCTTGTTGCTGGGGCTTTTGTGTTTTTACAGCACTTACATCATCAATGATCCCTTTGCAGAACTCGCCAGCCTTTCCATTCTTCTCGCTTCTGTTGTTTCTATTGTCGGCCGCAATTACGCTTCCCGTAATGCGGTCGTTATGATGTCTGTATGTGCCATTTTGCCGGTTCTGGCGGGCTTTATTCTGGCCAACAGCATCTTTCACGTCATTATCGGTGCATTGCTGGTGCCTTATTTTCTCAGCAATATTCAAATGGCCAATGGTCTGCGCCAGTCGCTTTTTGCCGCTGTCATGAATGAGCGCCGTCTCAGTACGGTTGTCAGCCGCTTTGATACCGCATTGAACAATATGCCTCAGGGGCTGGTGATGCTGGACGGGCGCGCGGCTATTGCCGTGGTCAATAAGCAGGTGCGGGATATGCTGAATATTTCGCAGAATATCAGCCTGCTGAACCGCCCGTTTGAAGTTGTGCTGCGTTATTGCAGCAAACATGGTCTGTTTCCGCGCGAAGAGCTGGATAATGTGCGGATGCGCATTGATGATCTGCTTGAGGGACGCCGTCAGCGTGATGTTTTTCAGTTCGGCGATAACCGTTATATTGAAGTGATGTGCAATCAGCGCCGTGAAGAAGGTGCCGTGCTGATTTTTGACGATGTTACCGGCCGTATTGAAGCCGAAGCGCAAATTCAGCACATGGCGCGTTATGACGGTCTGACCGGTCTGCCGAACCGTTTTTACTTTGAGACGCTGGTGCGCTCACTGACAACCGGTAATCAGCCGGACGATCTGGTGGCGCTTGCGGTGATTGATCTCAACCATTTCAAACATGTGAATGATACTTACGGCCACCATGCGGGCGATGAGCTGCTGCGCCAGTTTGCAGAGCGCCTTGGTGGCCTTGATCCGCGCCGTTTTGTAGCCTCCCGCTTTGGTGGCGATGAATTTGTGCTGTTCATTCAGGGTATTAAAGAACGGGCACATATCAACACGATCATGGATGAGGTGATTTCCTTTCTGTGCGGTGTTTATGAATTTGCATCGCAACAGATTTATCTGGATATCAGCGCCGGTGTTGCCCTTGATGTGACGAAGAATATGGATTTGCGCGGCCTGCATGTGAATGCGGATCTGGCGCTGTATGAAGCCAAGAGCAATGAGCATGACCGCTGGGTCGCCTTTGTCGAGGCGATGGATACCAAATACCGCTCACGCCAAAAGCTTAAAAATGATCTGCGTGAGGCGATTAAAGAGGGCAGTCTGGCGGTTGTTTATCAGCCGATTGTCAGCCTCAGCTCTCTGCGTATTGTGGCTGTGGAAGCCTTGTCGCGCTGGCATCATCCGCAGCTCGGGCCGATTGGTCCTGCAGATTATATTCCGCTTGCCGAAGAAATGGGCATTATTACCGAACTGACCGGCTTCATGCTGCGCCGTGCCTGTGAGGATTGTGCGAGTTGGGGGCATAAAATCGGTGTATCGGTCAATCTTTCAGCCATTGATCTGAAGAATTCCGGCATCGTCGATATGGTGGTGGATGCTTTGCAAAAAGCGCAGTTGCCGTCCTATCTGCTTGAAGTGGAAGTGACGGAAAGCGCGATTATCAGTGATCGTCTGAAAACCTGTGAAATGCTGCAGCGGCTGAAAAATTCCGGCATTAATATTGCGCTTGATGATTTCGGAACCGGCTATTCCAGTCTGAGCTATCTCAACACGCTGCCTTTGACAAAAGTGAAGGTCGACCGTTCTTTTGTCCGCGATATCGTAACAGATCGCCGCGCTTTCATGCTGTTGCGCGGTGTTACGCAGCTGTCGCATGAGCTGGGCTTTGGTGTGACGATTGAGGGTGTGGAAACCGAAGAACAGCTGAAGCTGATCCGCGGCACCGGTGGCGCT
>JAIRVW010000096.1 GCA_031253705.1 Brucellaceae bacterium | reverse complement strand
TGATGCCGCCCTACTTGTAATGAACTGACAGGAACCAGGACCCGTCAATGGAAAAAAATCGTAATTTCTTTCTCACCATTGCCCTGTCGATTCTGATTCTCACGCTCTGGCAGGTATTCTATCTGGGGCCGAAAACTGAGGCTCAGAGAGAACAGGCACGGATTGAAGCGCAGAATAATCAGACTGCGCAGACACCAGCTGCCAATGGTGAAACTTCTGCCAATGTTCCGCAGGGCAGTGCCGCTCAGGGCAGCGTGCCGCAGGCCGGTATTCCGGGACAGGCAGCAGAAGGCGCACAGCCTCTGACCCGTGATGCCGCTCTGACCCAGAACAAGCGTATCAGCATTGATACACCGCGCGTCAGCGGTTCGATCAACACAGTTGGCGCTCGTCTTGATGATCTTTTCCTGAAAGATTATCGAGAAACCGTTGATCCGAAATCCCCTGAAATTGAGCTGCTTGCACCGTCAGGCATGAAAAAGGGTTATTTCGCTGAACTCGGCTTCTCCGGCAATGATGCAACCGGCACCGTTCCGGGTCCTGCAACCGAGTGGAATATTGAAGGCAATGACAAGCTCACCCCTTCAACACCGGTAACACTGACCTATGCCAACGAAAAAGGCATTCAGTTCAAGCGCGTGATCTCCGTTGACGAAAACTATATGTTTGCCGTCGAAGATACGATCACCAACCCGACTGATGCTGCTGTTTCACTCAGCTCCTACGGCCGCGTTACCCGCTTTGAAAAGCCTGAACATGCCAGCGGCACTTATGTGCTGCATGAAGGTCTGATCGGCGTTGTCGGCGATCACGGTCTGCAGGAAATTTCCTATTCCAAGATCGAAGACGAGAAAAACAAGCCGCTCGCCAAAGCGACAGGCGGCTGGATCGGTATTACCGATAAATATTGGGCTGCAACACTGATTCCGCCGCAGGGCGAAACCTATGAAGCCCGCTTCTCCTACTTCACCGATGGCCGCGCCCGTTATCAGGCTGATTTCCTGAGTGCGCCGGTTACCATTGCTGCCGGTCAGAATGCCGTGATTAAAAATCACGTTTTCGCCGGGGCCAAAGAAGTTGCCAAGATCAAACAATATGAAGAAAAACTCGGCATCAAACAGTTCGAACTGCTGATCGACTGGGGCTGGTTCTACTTCATTACCAAGCCGATGTTCTATCTCATCGACTGGATTTATAAATTCTCCGGCAATTTCGGTATCGCTATTCTGGTCGTCACCGTTCTGCTGAAAGCCCTGTTCTTCCCGCTGGCCAACAAGTCCTACAAGTCGATGGCCCGCATGAAGATGATGCAGCCTGCCATGCTTGAAATCCGTGAAAAATATGCGGATGACAAAGTTAAGCAGCAGCAGGAAATGATGCAGCTCTATAAGCGCGAAAAGATCAACCCGCTGGCCGGTTGCTGGCCGGTGCTGGTACAGATCCCTGTATTCTTCGCGCTCTATAAGGTTCTCTATGTCACCATTGAAATGCGCCATGCGCCGTTCTTTGGCTGGATTCATGACCTTGCAGCTCCGGATCCGACATCGCTGTTCAATCTGTTCGGTCTGCTGCCTTGGGGTGTTCCTGCATTCCTGATGGTTGGTGTATGGCCGCTGATCATGGGTATCACCATGTTCCTGCAGATGCGTATGAACCCGACCCCGCCGGATCCGACACAGGCTGCAATCTTCACATGGATGCCGATCATCTTCACATTCATGCTGGCTGCATTCCCTGCAGGTCTGGTGATCTACTGGGCATGGAACAACACGCTGTCCATTACCCAGCAGGCCGTGATCATGAAACGTCAGGGTGCCAAGATTGAGCTCTTCGACAATCTGAAAGGCATGTTCAAAAAGAAAGAACCTGCAACGCCGGCAAAAACTGACAAGCCTGCCAAGAAATAAAACAAGCAGAAAAGCCCCCTTCTCGGGGGCTTTTTTATGCCTGACAGAGCTTTGACGGTTGACAAAAGCCACTGAAAGCTCAATGCCATAAAGAACAGTGTTATGTGATAATGACACGGATATAAGCCACAGGAAGAATTGAGTGACCGAAGCAGAACTGGCCGTCGCAAAAGAAGCAGAGAAATATGCAGCACTTGTTGCCGAGGGTAAGGCTCTCTTCAACAAGCGATGGATTTTTATCCGCGGCGTACCGTCGATGAAATTTCTGCCGCCGGAAGGTCCTGTGGAAATTGCTTTTGCCGGTCGATCCAATGTCGGCAAATCCTCGCTGATCAATGCGATTGTCGGCCAGAACGGTTTGGCGCGCACCTCCAACACACCGGGCCGTACGCAGGAGCTCAACTATTTTGTGCCGGATGGTTACACCGGTGAAAATGGTGACCTACCGCCTTTGGCACTCGTAGACATGCCGGGCTACGGCTTTGCCGAAGCACCGAAATCCATGGTTGATGCATGGACACGACTGGTTTTCGATTACCTGCGCGGCCGCACCACGCTGAAACGCGTTTATGTGCTGATCGACTCCCGTCACGGCATTAAAAAGAACGATGCGGATGTGCTTGACCTGCTCGATAAAGCCGCCGTTTCCTACCAGATCATTCTGACCAAGATCGACAAGATCAAAGAGGCAGGCGTGCCGCGCCTGATGGCCGAAACACAGAAAGCGATTGCGCGCCGTCCGGCCGCCTTCCCGCAGATTCTGGCCACCTCTTCAGAAAAAGCAATCGGCTTTGACGCTGTACGCGCCGCGATTGCCCTGCTGACCAAGGAATAGACTTCACATCAGTGGCGTCTCCGAATTTCACATAACCCTTCATGCCGTTGAGTGCTCATGACCGCGACAAGCCCTGAAATCCAAGCACAACTCCTCTCATCCGCGCTGCCCTTCATGCAGCGCTATGAGAATAAAACTGTCGTCGTCAAATATGGCGGTCATGCCATGGGCGATGCGGCACTGGGCAAAGCCTTTGCCCGCGATATCGCGCTGCTCAAGCAATCCGGCATCAATCCGATTGTTGTGCATGGCGGCGGCCCGCAGATTGCCGCGATGCTCGGCAAACTCGGTATTGAATCCCGCTTTGAAGGCGGTCTGCGCGTTACCGATGCCAAGACGGTTGAAGTGGTTGAGATGGTTCTCGCCGGTTCAATCAACAAAGAAATCGTGGCGATGATCAATGCTGAAGGCGAATGGGCAA
Source organism: Brucellaceae bacterium (assembly GCA_031253705.1). GTDB lineage: Bacteria > Pseudomonadota > Alphaproteobacteria > Rhizobiales > Rhizobiaceae > Pseudochrobactrum. The sequence continues at coordinate 3,213 of JAIRVW010000096.1, read as the reverse complement.
TCGGCCTGTGCGGTAAAGACGGCAATATGGTTTTTGCTGAAAAGGCACATAAAACCTATCGCGATCCGGATTCCAATATTGAACGCGTGCTTGATCTGGGCTTTGTCGGCGAACCGGTTGAGGTTGACCGTACCTTGCTTGATCTTCTGGCACGTTCGGCCGTTATTCCGGTGATTGCGCCGGTTGCACCGGGTCGTGACGGCAATACTTATAATATCAATGCGGATACTTTTGCCGGTGCGATTGCCGGTGCGCTGACCGCAACCCGCCTGCTGTTTCTGACTGACGTACCGGGTGTTCTGGATAAGAACAAGAACCTGATCAAGGAATTGTCGGTCGCCGATGCACTGGCTCTGATCGCTGACGGCACCATTTCCGGCGGCATGATCCCGAAAGTAGAAACCTGCATTGAAGCCATTAACCGTGGCGTGGAAGGCGTGGTTATCCTCAACGGTAAAACCCCGCATTCCGTATTGCTGGAACTGTTTACGGAACATGGTGCCGGCACGCTTATCGTGCCGTGAACTAACAAAGTACGTTGATCGTGCCGTAAACTAACAAAGCAAGTTGATTGTGCCGTGAACTAACAAAGCAAGTTGATTGTGCCGTGAACTAAGAAGCACGCTGATCCCAATACTATAAAAAATCCCGCAAATTGCGGGATTTTTTGTTTCTTATTGCCATAGAAGCAGGAACAAAATGCCGGTGACAATCAGCACACATCCGGACACTTCCATCCGGTTGATGCGTTCCTTGAAAATGAACACGGATGAGATGAAGGTGAAGATCAGCTCAATCTGCCCGAGTGCGCGTACATAGGCCACCTGCTGCAACGCCATGGCTGTAAACCAGCCCATCGAACCCAGCACACTGGACAGACCGACGAGCGAGGATGAGCGCCATGATTTCAGCACCAGCACAATCTCGCTCTTATCTTTGATCAGCATCCAGATCAGCATGAAAACCGTCTGGAAAGTGGTCACACAGGCCAGTGTCACCGCCGCCTGCATAATCGGGTTCGGCCCATCCAGCGCCAACGCAGCAGAGCGATAGGCAACAGCAGAAATACCGAACACACCGCCGGATGCGATACCGATCAATGCTGTGCGGCTGACCAGTGCCTTGAACAAATTACCCCAGCTCAGCGGCATACGTGCAACTGAAATCAGCATCACGCCCAGCACACCAACGATAATGGCCAGTACCGCGCCGGTTGTCAGACGCTCACCCAGCAGGATCAGACCAAATATTGCCGCCTGTACCGGCTCGGTTTTGGAATAGGCCGTCCCTACCGCAAAATTTCGCAGCGTGAACAAATAGACCAGCATGATCGTTGCAAAAATCTGTGCCAGTCCGCCGACAACGCTCCAGAACAGGAAAGTGCCATTGACCTGCGGCAGAGCAAAACCCGCAAAGAAATGCAGCCCCAACACAGAGAGAATGGCGACAGGGAAACCATAGCCGAAACGCACAAAACTGGCACCTCTGGTGCCCAGCTTACCTTGCAGCTTCTTTTGCAGTGTTGTGCGCACATTCTGCATAAAGGCAGCGGCAATCGTAATCGGTATCCAGAGTTCCATGATGATGCAGTGCTTTTCTCTTCTCGGTAAATATATCAGAGCTTTGTTTGCCCTGCCCCGCCGTGAAATACAAGTCATCTGCATATGTCTTGCAGCGCTTCAGTAAAATAAAGGCTGAACTTTACCTGACTTCATGGCATAAGACATGCATGACGAATTTACCTGAACCGCACCATTTCGCCCATGTCACAGACTGGGTATTTGATATGGATAATACGCTCTATCCGCATGAGACCAATCTGTTCTCTCAGGTTGATGTGCGTATGACCGCTTATGTTTCGGACCTGTTGCAGCTGCCGCGTGATGAGGCGCGCAAGGTTCAGAAACAATTCTATCAGGACTATGGCACAACGCTGAAAGGTCTGATGGAATGCTACAAGATTGATCCTGACGATTTTCTCGCCAAAGTGCATGATATTGACTACACATGGCTGAAACCAAACCCGCAATTGGGTGAAGCTATTGCCCGCCTGCCCGGCCGCAAATTTATCTATACCAATGGTGACCGCAAACATGCGGAAAATGCTGCGGCACAGCTGGGCATTCTCGACCGTTTCGATGATATTTTCGACATTGTTGCCGCACAACTGGTACCAAAACCGGAACGCGCGCCCTATGAGCTGTTCTACAAACAATGCGGCATCAATCCGCAAAAAGCAGCCATGTTTGAAGATCTGGCACGCAATCTTGTTGTGCCAAAAACCAGCGGCATGCGCACAGTACTGATTGTGCCGAATAATTTTGAACCGGATTTCAGCGAAATCTGGGAAAGCGATCCGGCCTTTACCGATCATGTGGATTTTGTCACCGACAATCTCACAGAATTCCTGACGGCGCTGCATCCGTAAAATGGACAAGCCTGTGCACGGCACACGCCGCTTCACATCACTGGAGGCGATGATTGATGCAGCCGCACACCGGCTGCTCGACCATCTGCCGCAGCACGGTCTCTCCGGTGCACTGGTGGAGTTTCTGGTTTTCGGACTGAAACAGGCATGGGCATGCCTGTTCGGCGGCGTGATGCTCGGCCTGATTATTCTCAGCAAATACCTCTGGACAGATGGCTCCACCCTGCCGCATCTGATCACACGCTATGATTTTCTGTTTCTCTCAGCCGTCACCATTCAGCTGCTGATGCTTTTATGCCGCTTGGAAACCTTGCGGGAAGCCAAAGTCATCCTGATTTTCCATATTGTCGGCACGGCGATGGAAATCTTCAAAACCCATATGGGATCGTGGATTTATCCCGAAGAAAACCTGTTCCGCATCGGCGGCGTGCCGCTGTTTTCCGGCTTTATGTATGCAGCAGTCGGCTCCTATATGGCACGGATCAACCGGATTTTTGACATCCGGCTGGCCAATTATCCGCCATTACCGCTGACCTTTGCACTCGCCACCGGCATTTATATCAATTTCTTCAGCCACCATTATTTACCGGATATGCGCTGGCTGCTTTTCGCAGTTACTGCACTGATGTTCTGGCGTAGCAATATGCATTACCGCGTGTTTCGTTTTCGCCACCGGATGCCGCTACTGCTGGCGTTTTTCCTGACCTCACTGTTTATCTGGATTGCCGAGAATATCGGCACATGGTCACGTGTCTGGCTCTATCCGGGGCAGCATGAGCAATGGG
>JAIRVW010000086.1 GCA_031253705.1 Brucellaceae bacterium | reverse complement strand
ATCCCACAAATAACCTTCAAAATAGATGACCTGTGCGGTGCTGACTTTGGAGCTTTCAATATCCTCAATACCCAACTCCACGCAGGCGCCGAGATAGGTATTCATCGAACGCTCGCCATCGGGCGTTACAAAAATCATGGAACGGGCAGTCGGTGTACCGCCCTGCAAAGGCGGTGTATCAAAAGCCACGCCCTGCCCGCGAATATCATGCGTGTAAATCTTGCCGAGCTCATCCATAGCAACTTTGCCGAAGAACGCGGAACGGCCGCCCAGACTGGCGATCCCTGCAGCCGTATTACCGGCGCTGCCGCCGGAAGCCTCAATCGCAGGTCCTTTACGGCTGTAAAGCAGCTCTGCTCTTTCCGCATCAATCAGGTTCATGGCACCTTTGATTATGCCGTTTTCGACCAGAAAATTATCTTCGGTACGGGAAATAATATCGACAATCGCATTACCGATACACAATACATCATATTTAGGGACAGAAATGGCCTTTACTCCCATAAATTTCGCAACCAAATGCAAAACTGAACGCCCTCACATCCATTGCGGTATTAGTTCTAATCACGGAATGTGGTTTTTGCCAGAGCCGAAAGCGGTTTTCATTTCTATAAAAGCGGCCTGATATCCGCAGCACTTCATCTTGTTGCACCTCAGCGGGCTCCCTATCTATCTGAAAACAGAGCGCATCCCGAAAAGCGTAAAGCGGTTTCCAGATAAGATGCGCGTCAGACAACAAGACGGAGCCCTGATGATCTTCACCGCCGCGCTCAATGCCCTCTCTCGGCTGCCCACACCGGAATTCCGCTCGGTGCTGTGGAAATCACTCGGGCTGACCTTTCTGGCACTGATCGCATTATGGGCACTGGTGCGGCAGTTTTTCTTCTGGCTAGCATGGCCGTGGTTTGAAAGCCTGCTCCCGGCCATGCCGGACTGGACAAGCTGGCTCGGCCTGTTTGCCGCCATCGCAGCAGGTTTTGTGCTGGCGCTGTTAGTGGCCTTTTTGATTGCACCGGTTACGGCTCTGATTGCCGGTCTGTTTCTGGATGATGTGGCCGAAATTATTGAGCGCGAGGATTACAGCAATCAACCGGTCGGCACACCGATGCCGCTTGGCCGCTCGCTCGTCTATTCGCTCAAATTTCTGGTGATTGTCATTCTCGGCAACCTGCTTGCCCTGCTGATGTTACTGATACCGGGCGTCAATCTGATCGCCTTTTTCATCGTCAACGGCTATCTTCTCGGGCGCGAGTTTTTTGAATTTGCGGCGATGCGCTATCGTGGCGAGGACGGCGCCAAAGCGTTCCGTGAAGAAAACCGGATTACGGTTTTTCTCGGCGGCATGGTGATTGCCGCTTTTATGGCAATACCGCTCATCAATCTGCTGACACCGCTCTTTGCCGCCGCTATGATGGTGCATCTGCATAAAGCCCTGAGCGGACAAAAGCCGCTCGCTATCAACCGCAATTGACTGAGAGAACCATGCGCATTGCCTGCCTGCACACAGCCGCCAGTAATATCGGTGTTTTTGAACAGGCAGCAAACCGCCTTGCGCTGCAAGACGGCCATCTGCACCATGTCGTCCATCCGGAATTGCTGGAACTGGCCGAGCAGCAGGGCGGTATCACACCGGAGATAACCAGCCGGACGCTCCGCATCATTGAGACTTTGCTTGATGAAGCCGATGCGGTTCTGGTGACCTGTTCAACACTGGGTACGATTGCTGATGCTGCACAAGGCGGCTTTGCCAAACCGGTTCTGCGTACAGACCGCGCTCTGGCGGCACAGGCCTTGCAAAGCGGCCAGTCTGTTACCGTTTTGTGCACTGCCCCGACAACCCTGCAACCGACTAGCGATCTGTTTCGCGCAACTTACGCCGGTTCAGCCATATCACCTGATATCCGTCTGATTGACGGGGCATGGGATATATTCCGTGCGGGGGACAATGAAGCCTATAACCGGATGATCGCCGATGCCGCAAACACAGCCTATGATCAGGGCAGTCAGCTGGTGGTACTGGCACAGACATCCATGGCCGGTGCCGGAGCACTGATCAGCCATGAGCGCAAAGTGCTGGATGCCCCCACAGCCGCATTACTTCGTCTTACAAGACAGGATTAATCCTCAATCCGTACCAGCGGCGCAGGAATAGCATTGGTTTTCTGCGCCGATTTGCAGATATCCGCGATCACACAATTTATACAATCCGGCGTACGGGCTTTGCAGACATAACGGCCATGCAGGATCAGCCAGTGATGGGCATGCATCATAAATTCTGCCGGAATAATCTTCACCAGCTTGGCTTCAATCTCATCCGGCGTTTTATACGGGGCAAGACCGATCCGGTTACCGATGCGCAGAATATGTGTATCCACCGCCATTGTCGGCTGGCCGAAAGCCATATTCAGCACCACATTGGCGGTTTTGCGCCCTACCCCCGGCAAAGTCACCAGCGCATCACGATCACCCGGTACTTCACCGCCGAAATGATCAATCAAAGCCTGCGACAGTAAAATCGCATTCTTGGCCTTGTTGCGCCACAGACCGATGGTGCGGATATAATCGCCGACGGCCTCTTCACCCAGATCAACCATTTTTTGCGGCGTGTCAGCAACGGCAAACAATGCCCGCGTCGCTTTATTCACGCCCGCATCCGTTGCCTGTGCCGAGAGCATAACGGCCACCAGCAATGTGAATGTGTTCACATGTTCCAGCTCGCCTTTCGGCTCCGGCCGCTGCACAGAAAACCGCCGGAAAATCTCATGGATTTCCGCCGGTGTATAAAGTGTGCCGCTGACGCGACGCTGG
>JAIRVW010000083.1 GCA_031253705.1 Brucellaceae bacterium | reverse complement strand
CACAGAACTGAAAGTAACCGATCCGAACCTCATCATGATGTTCGAAAAGCTGAAAGATTGGGCTGATAAGGGCTATTTCGGCTTCTACGGTGCGGGCTGGGCAGATAATCAGAAGCCTTTTGATGAAGGCAAAGTTGCTTTCTGGATCGGTTCTTCCGGTTCGTTTGGTGGTCTGCAGAAAACTGCCAAAATGGAATTCTCCGCCGACTTCCTGCCTTACTGGAAAGCCGTTAACGGTGCCGGTACTAACACATTTATCGGTGGTGCGGCTCTGTTCGCCATGGCGGGTAAGCCGGACGCAGAAAACAAATGCGTGGCTGACTTCTTCCAGTTCCTGACATCGCCGGAAGTGCAGAAATATTACCATCAGGCAACCGGTTATGTGGCAATCACTAAAGCCGCTTACGAATTGGCCAAGTCTGAAGGCTATTACGAGAAGACCCCTGTTGCCGAAGTCGGCATCAAGCAGCTGATGCTGCCATCGGGTGAATGGTCAAAGGGCTACCGCCTCGGTTTCTACCCGCAGATCCGTACCATCATGGAACGCGAATATAACCGTATTTTCGCTGGCGAAACCTCCGTTAAACAGGCTTTCGAAACCATCGAAAAAGAAGGCAATGAACTGTTGGTTCGCTTTGCCAAGACCGCGAATTAAGAACTGAGAGCCTGCTCTCAAAATGATGAACGGGGTCGGAGCATACTGTGCCTGACCCCGTTTTTAATAAATCTTTCTCAAAAGACGGGGATTTGCCGCGTGGCATATATCCAGACTTCTCAACCTTCAAAACTGGCAGGGCTTCTCTCGCGCTTGCCACTGTTCGGCAATGCAAAACAGGCAGAAGCGGCCAAGCGCGTGCAGTTTAACTCACGCCTGCTGCCTTATCTTCTGCTGGCGCCGCAGCTGGCTGTTGTTTTGATTTTCTTTTACTGGCCGTCTGTTCAGGCCATTCAGTCATCCTTCTATATTGAAGACCCGTTCGGCTTCGGCTCAACTTTTGTCGGGCTGGAAAACTATACGGATGTGCTGGTCAGTCCTGAATATCGCGGCATTGCCGGTTTTACGGCGATTTTTACGATTATTGTGACAGCACTGTCGCTGGGCATTGGCATGTTGCTGGCAGTCAAAGCCGATGCTGTTATCCGTGGTAATGCTGCCTATAAAACGGTGCTGATTTCGGTCTATGCCATTGCGCCGCCGGTTGCAGGCCTCATCGGTATGATGATGTTTGACCAGCATATCGGCCCGTTTGTGAAACTGGCATCATGGTTTGGCTGGGATATGAAAGTCGGGCTGAACTATTTCGATACAGCTTTTGCAATGATCATCGTCTCGGTTTGGAAGCAGATCCCTTATAATTTCATTTTCATCCTGTCTGGCTTACAGGCGGTTCCGGCCTCTGTGCGTGAGGCTGCGGTGATGGATTGTCGTTCCGGTGCCCGTCGTTTCCGCACGGTTATTCTGCCGCTGCTGGCACCGACCGTATTCTTCCTGCTGATTATCAATATCACCTATTCGCTGTTCGATACTTTCGGCGTGATCGACGTGATGGTGAAAGATAAGGCCGCCAATAACCCGATTACGCTGGTCTATAAAGTGTTCATGGATGGCTTCCGCGGCAATGATATCGGCAGCTCTTCGGCGCAGTCCGTCATTCTGATGCTGGTGGTGTTTACGCTGACCATCGTGCAGTTCCGCTTTATCGAGCGGCGCATCCACTATAATTGAGCAGGTGATCAAAATGCATAAAGTTAAAATTACCGATCATCTGATCCTGCTCGCCGGAGCGCTGTTTCTGATCCTGCCGGTGGTGGTGGCTTTCACAACCTCCAGCCACACGGCGGCGGATATTCACTCTAACGGTCTGTCCCTGAGCTGGGGCGGCAACTTCACGGAAACCTATGAAAAGGTACTGACCCGTGAGGGTGGTTTCACCGGTCAGATCACCGGTTCGCGGATGCTGATGAATTCGCTGATCCTCGGCCTCGGCTTTGCAATCGGCAAGATTGTGCTGTCGATGCTGGCGGCCTATGCGATTGTCTATTTCCGCTTTCGCTTTGCCACGCTGGCATTTTGGCTGATTTTCACCACGCTGTTGCTGCCGCTGGAAGTGCGTATTGTGCCTTCCTATCAGGTGGTGTCGTCCTTCGGGATGCTCAACAGCTATTCAGGGCTGATTGTGCCATTGCTGGCTTCGGCCACGGGTACTTTCTATTTCCGGCAGTTCTTTAAATCCGTGCCGGATGAATTGCTGGAAGCTTCCCGTATCGACGGGGCAGGGCCGGTGAAGTTTTTCATTGATGTGCTGCTGCCACTATCGCGCACCATGATCGCCGCAATGTTCATCATCATGTTTGTCTATGGCTGGAACCAGTATCTCTGGCCGATGCTGGTGACGACCGATGAAAGCTTCTTCACGCTGATGCGTGGCATCAAGCAGATTTTGCAGGTGTGGGTCGGGGCGCAAATTCCGGATTATAACGAGGCTTTTGCTCTTGCCGTGCTGGCCATGGTGCCGCCGGTGCTGGTTGTTGTGGTGTTCCAGCGCTGGTTCATCAAAGGCCTGACCGAGAGCGACAAGTAAGAGATTTTAGGAGCCTTCAATGGCACAGGTTAAAATTGAAAATGTATCGAAAATCTATGCGGGCGGCACCAAGGCTGTCAGCGCGGTGAATATCGATATTAAAGACGGTGAATTCATTGTTCTGGTTGGTCCTTCCGGCTGCGGAAAATCCACGCTGCTGCGCATGGTGGCAGGACTGGAAACCATCTCGGAAGGTGAAGTGGCAATCGGCAACCGCACCGTGAATGAGGTGGAACCGGCAGACCGTGACATAGCCATGGTATTCCAGAATTACGCGCTTTATCCGCATATGAGCGTCTATGATAATATGGCCTATGGTTTGCGGAACCGCAAAACGCCGAAAGCCGAGATCGAGGCGCGTGTGGCCGAGGCTGCGCGCATGCTGGAACTGGAACCTTATCTGCAACGCAAGCCGCGTGCGCTTTCCGGCGGTCAACGCCAGCGTGTGGCAATGGGGCGTGCGATTGTGCGTAAGCCTGCGGTATTTCTGTTCGACGAGCCTTTGTCCAATCTTGATGCCAAATTGCGTGTTTCCATGCGCGGAGAAATCC
>JAIRVW010000370.1 GCA_031253705.1 Brucellaceae bacterium | reverse complement strand
ATACGCCAGCATGACAATGGCAACTGACGATATGGCGATTTTCTCAGGCGACTGCCCGGACAAGACGCCGCTTGCGAATAACACCAGAATGGCGAACGACGCCCACAACAAAGTGACAGGTTTCAAGCCGAGATGTTTCAATGCCTCGATGGCAAACAGGTTAGAAGCCAGACCGGCCTTCATATCACCGGCACCACGGCCATACATCCAGCCATCATCAACATAGGCTTCGAAAGGCGGGCGCTTCCACATATCCAGCGGCCCGACAGGTACCACATCAATATGCCCGTTGAGAATAAGACTGCGGCCGCGTCGGGTACGGCTGCGCAATGTGCCGACAACATTGACCGCATTATCATAGTTACCGATCACCGGTGAAAAGCCCGGCATACCGGAGATATCGTTGACATCAATTTCCCAGCGATCCACCTCATAACCGCCAACGGTTAGTTCCCGTGCCATAAAATCCTGTGCTGACTGTTCTTCCCCCCGCACAGACGGGTGTCCCACCAGTTCAGCAAGGAAAGCGATCTCACGGTCAAAAACCGCATCAACAGCATGGAGGACGGATGTTTCATTCACGCTCATGGTGTGCCTCAAAATACCGGAAGATCGTAATCAGGAATGGTGAAATCCGCCGCCGTTGCAGCTTTGAGCTGATCAAGCGTTACGCCATCCGCGATTTCAGTCAGATGCAATACACCGTCACGCACATCAAACACTGCCATATCCGTATAAATCCGGTTCACCCGTCCTTGGGCGGTCAGCGGCAAGGTGCATTGCGGCAGGATTTTCGGGTTCCCTTTGCGGTCAGTATGCATCATCACCACGGCAACCTGACGGGCTTTTTGCGCCAGTTCAATGGCACCACCCATGCCAGGGGAGAACTTGCCCGGAATGATCCAGTTGGCGAGATCACCATTGGCTGCCACTTCAAAAGCGCCGAGCATCGTCAAGTCCAGTCGCCCTGAACGGACAATGGAAAAACTCACGGCGCTGTCGAAAAATGCAGTACCTGCTACTCTGGAGACATAGGCACCGCCGGCATCAATCAGATTACGGTCGGCCTCCTCATAGGAGCGGCTTGGCCCCACACCGGCGATACCGTTTTCCGAATGCAGGCAAACCGGCATATCCGGTGCCACATATTGCAGCACTTCTGTCGGCAGGCCGATGCCTAAATTGACAGTCATACCTGACAAGATGTCTTTGGCTGCACGGCGCAGCATCCGTTCTTTAGCGTCTGATGACATCATAGACCTCCGGCAATTCGCCCAATTCCGCCACATGATCCACAAAGGCACCGGACAGGTGCACTGCGTCCGGTGCAATCTGCCCGAACGGCACAACCTGTTCTGCCTCAACAATGGTTTTGTCAGCGGCCATGGCCATCAACGGATTGAAATTGCGCGCTGTCGCCGCAAAGAGCAGATTGCCGAAAGGGTCAGATTTTTCGGCATGGAGCAGTGCGAAATCCGCTTTCAGTGCGGTTTCCAGCACACCTGTCTCGCTGCCGATATTCACCTGCGGCTTGCCTTCGGCCAATGGCGTGCCGATACCGATGTCGGTTACAAAGCCCATCAGCCCTGCACCGGCCACACGGATACGCTCGGCGAGAATACCCTGCGGCACGAAATCCACCTTGATACGGCCTTCATTCATCAGCCGCACGGCAGTGGGGTTCAGCCCGATATGGCTGGCAATAAGACGTTCCACCTGCCCGTTTTCCAGCAGCCAGTCGACGCCCATACCGGCTTCATTGGCATCATTTTTGATGATTGTCAGGCCGCGCGCGCCCTGCCGCACCAGCTCTTTAATCAGGCAAAACGGCGTTCCGGGCACACCGAAACCACCCAGCATCACCACAGCGCCATCTCTGATTTCAGAGATTGCGTCCTCCATCAGACCGATTTTGTCGGGTAGTGTCATTCAGACCATCCAGTTATTGCTACAAAGGTGCGTAAACGCCACCTTTGCCCCTCGCTCAAAAGCTTCAAAACGGCTTTCTTGACAAATCTTGACACTGCGGCAACCATAGCGCAAACAGATAAACATAATCATCATCATTGACAGGATTAATGATGCGCACCTATGAAGAACGCTTTTTATGGCGGCTGGACTGGAACCTGCTGCGCACTTTCACCATCGTTGTGGAACAGGGCGGCATCACCCGCGCGGCAGAATTTCTGAACCTGAGCCAGCCCACTGTCAGCAGTGCGCTCAAACGCCTTGAGGATACGGTTGAAAAGCGGCTGCTTGACCGCAGACCCGGCCACTTTGCGCTGACCACAGCGGGCGAAACGCTCTATCGTGAAAGCCACCTGCTGTTCGGTTCTATTTCACGTATTCCGAGCCTGATGGCCGCTGCAGAAAGTCTGGTGACGGGGCATATTTCCATCGCCATGACCAGCCATGTCACCTGCCCGCATTTCGATGCGATCCTGCAGCAATTCAGCCGTACATATCCTGAAGCAACCTATTCCATTGCCGTGACAGAAAGCGCCGATGTGCTGAGCCGTATCCGGCAAAATCAGGCCACGTTCGGCCTGTGTCTGATGCGTGAAGATGATCCGTCACTGGAAGCAAAAATCCTCTATCGCGAGTTTTTCGGCCTGTTTTGCGGTATTAGTCACGAGCTGTTCGGGCGCAAGAATATCAAGCCGGAAGAGCTCTCCGGCCAGCAATCCGTGTCGTTCCAGACGGAAATTGAAAACGGCCCTTTGTTTCTGGTGCGGCAGCTGCGTGAACGGGTCAATTTGCATTCGGAGCCACGCGGCGTTTCGGCCAATTTACCTGAGGTCAGCCGTATGATTATTCAGGGGCTGGGGATCGGCGCTCTGCCGGTGCATATTGCCAGCCGCGAGGTTGATGCCGGTCTGCTCTGGGCTTTACCGCCGCAGGATGATCTGCCGGCGATTGATATTCATTTCGTTTATAATCCGCGCCGCAGCCTCAATCCTGCAGAGGCCGCTTTCGTGCGGATGATGAGTGAAATGCTGCGGAATACCACACTGGAAGAACGCACCTATCGCTGATTTTCTTCATGATACAGGTCGTATTTTCGCATCGACCGGCCTAGCTAAAATGTAAAAACCGGATCATTCATTGCCTCCGGATCGGCTCTATTCAGGAGACGGTTTCAACAAACATCCTCCCGGATTTTGCAACCTCCAGATAAGGCCGAATGGCGGAGCGGTTACGCAGCGGATTGCAAATCCGTGCAGCTTGGTTCAAATCCAAGGTCGGCCTCCATCTCTGACCAATGTTAAAGAGAATATTGGTCAGAGATGGCATTCTATTTTGCCACAGAGATTTCAGTTATGACTTCAATTGATACAATTCTGACCGGTTCCATCGCCCCGCTCGGGCCGCGCGCCGCACCAAGTGCTATTCATAAAACACCGTCATCGGGCAAGAACTGGCTTGGCTCTGAAGGCTTTATCAAGGACGCGCAAGGCGACCGCAAAAATCACGGCGGCCCTGAAAAAGCTGTCCATCATTATGCCTATGATCATTATGCAGGCTGGAAGCAGGAAATCGGCGAACGCGATATTCTGAACCATGCCGGTGCCTTTGGTGAGAATATCTCCACCACCGGTCTGACAGAGGAAACTGTGGCTATCGGCGATGTATTTCAGGCCGGTGATGCCATCATACAGGTCAGTCAGGGACGCCAGCCATGCTGGAAACTCAATTTCCGCTTTGACACCACAGATATGGCCTTGCGTGTGCAGCGCAGCGGCCGCACCGGCTGGTATTACCGTGTTTTGCAGGAAGGCAATGTTGAGGCCGGAGATCTGCTGACGCTGATCGAACGTCCCTCGGCCGAATGGACGATCCGCAAAGCATGGCATCTGCTCTATGTTGATACGATGAACCTTGAGGAACTGGCTGTTATGGCGGAGCTTGAGCATCTGGCGCAGAACTGGCGCGATTATGCCATCAAGCGTCTGGCCTCGCGCAAGGTTGAAGACTGGTCGCGCCGCCTGCAAGGCTGATCTGCGCATAAAGTCTTCATTCCGCCGCTGTCCGCAAACCGCTATGATGCGGCAGGCAATATCCTCTCTTTTATCGGTTCAGGTATATGATGAGAAAAAGCACCGCCCTTGCCATCGAAGTCTCTGCCAGAGAACGTGAGCCGATCTTTCTCGCGCTTGCCCGTTCCATTATCGGTGAGATCGAGCGCGGCCGCCTGAAACCCGGTGCGGCCTTGCCCGGCACCCGCTCATTGGCGCAGACATTGAAGCTCAACCGCAATACGGTTGATGCCGCTTATCATGAACTGACCATGCAGGGCTGGCTGGCAACAGAACCGTCCCGCGGCACTTTCGTGGCACGCGATCTGCCTGATGTCTCAGCCTCAGGCAAAACAACAGGCGCAGTGCAACAACCGCTGCCGGTGAACAGCAATGTGCCGCTGATCACGCTCAAATTTTCTGACGGTGCGCCGGATGCACGGCTGCTGCCGACCACTGCTTTTGCGCAGGCTTTCCGTCGTGCGCTGACCAGCGCCAATTTCACCCATGCCAGCACCTATAGCGATCCGTCGGGTAACCGCTCGTTACGCGAAACGCTCTCCGCTTACCTCAATGTCGAGCGCGGGCTGGTTGCAACGGAAAAAGATATATTGATCACCCGCGGCAGCCAGATGGGGCTGTTTCTGGCCGCCAAGGCCGTGGCAGAACCCGGCACTAAAATTGCCGTCGAACAGACCGGTTATACGCTGGCATGGTCGGCTTTTCGTGCAGCGGGTGCTGAAATCATCGGCATTCCGGTTGATGAAGGCGGCATTGATGTTGATGCGCTGGAGATGATGGCGCGTCATGATCCGCAGCTCAAAGCCGTTTATGTCACGCCGCATCATCAATATCCGACAACAGTGACACTAGGCGCTGCACGACGCCTGCGCCTGTTTGATATTGCGCAGCGCTACGGGCTGGTGATTATCGAGGATGATTACGATAATGAATATCGTTATGACGGCCGCCCTGTTCTGCCGTTGATTGCCCGCTCAGACAAAGACCTGCCGGTCATCTATCTCGGTTCATTCTCCAAACTCCTCGCACCTGGCATCCGTATCGGCTATGTTGTGGCACCGGAAAACTATCTCAAACTTATGATCCGGCATCGTGAGGCGATTGACCGTCAAGGCGATCTGCCCCTGGAACTGGCTCTGAGTGACCTGCTCGCGGACGGCACGATCAAACGTCATGCGCGTAAAGCCCGCCGCATCTATCATGCACGACGCGATTTTCTCGCCGAGCAGCTGCAGAAGACGCTCGGCACATGCGGGAATTTCGTTCTGCCTGCCGGTGGTCTGGCCATCTGGTTCAGGCTGAGACAGGGCATCAGCGCACAGGAATGGGCAGCCAATGCCGCACGATCCGGCCTCTCCGTCTTGCCCGGCGCGCATTTTGAACTGGATAAAACCCGCGCCACGGAAGCTTTCCGCATCGGCTTTGCCAGCCTGAATGAAGCCGAACTCATCCGCACAGTCCAGATTTTAGCACGGACAAAGCCCTGACATTCTCTGCGCTCTCAACGCACATACCTCATTCCATGCCTTTTGAAGCCGCTGTTTCCCGCCGGAAACGGCGGCTTCATTTCATTCTGCAAGCAATAAAAGATATTTTGTCACATAGAATGAAAAAGATTTTCATATTGAATCTTTTTTGATAGATTTTTTTACGGACAACGATTGGGGAGGAATCGGTGAACCTGCCAGCGCTTATAGAAGCACAATGGACTCGTCTGACGGGTAACCAGCAGAAAATTGCTGATTACGTGCTGACCAATCCGTTTCCGGTTGCGACCATGGGCATTGAAGAACTGGCCGTTGCAACTGAAACCTCCACGGCAACAATCACACGTTTTGTAAAAGCGCTCGGCCTGTCCGGTTTCGCTGATTTTCGCGTTCATGCGGTACAGGGTTATCAATCCCTGCTAAAACCTGTCGAAAATGTCGACCGCGCCCGTCATAATCCGCCGAAACGTGTGGTGGAAGATTCTTTCAGCAATGCGCTGGAACTGCTGAAAACAATGACACGACAAACCGATAATCCGGTCTGGGAAAGTGCTGCCCTGCGCATTCTCAATGCCCAGCGGATTGCCTTTTTAGGTTTCGGTGTCAGCGGCAATCTCCTGCATCTTTTTGCCGACCGCCTGCTGCCTTTCAGCCGTGCGCAAATTATGCTGACCGGCGATTGCGGTATGGAGCGCGTAGCCCTGAAAACCGCAAGCCTCGGGCCTGAAGACCTGATGATTGCTATGGCCTTGCCGCGCTATTCACAGGCCACAGTGGACTTTATGAAAATAGCA
>JAIRVW010000326.1 GCA_031253705.1 Brucellaceae bacterium | reverse complement strand
TGGTGCAGGTGGCGCAACACGCCTTCCATCAGATCACGTCCGATACCGCGCCGCGGAAATACCGTTGATACAGCAATGGTCAGAATTTCTGCTTCACCTGCCACCAGTCGTGCCAGCACAAAGCCTGCGGCCTGTTGCGGCTTGCCGACAGGACGGGCGATAAAGCCGAAAATATTGCCCTGTGAGAGCATGCCCGCAAAATCTTCCTCGCTCCATGCATGGTGAAATGCCGGTGCATGCAGCTCAGCAAGCGTAGCACAATGATCCTGTGCCAATGCCTCTAAAACGAAACTCTGCCGCGAGAAAGGAAGACTAATCATCCGTGTTCCTGATCCTATGCTTCCGTGCGGCGTGGCAGCGCAAATCCGGTTTGCGGCTTCACATCCGGCCCGCGCATATAGAGCGGCTCAGGCGGGCTGCCTGCCTCACGTTTTGCCGCAAGACGGGCAAACGTGCTGATAGAAGCATGAGCAGTATTATTGATGATCCGGCGGTTACGCCCTTCACCCTGCTGCAATTGCTCAGCACCGCTGCCTGACAGCGCACAATCCGCACCAAGCTGTTCCAATACCGGCAGTAATTCCGCCTCACTGCCTGCCAGCGGTGTGGTGGAAGCTGCACCGTCAGCATCAAAGCCCTGCGCATAAAGATCACCGCGATAGGCCGACAGCGCAATCAGCACAGGCTGCGCCGGTGCAACTTGCTGTATTTCACAGCTCAGCGCTTCAAAACCGCTGACGCCAATCACCGGACAGGACAGTGCGAGCCCGAAACCGCGCGCAGCCGACACACCGACACGCACACCGGTAAAAGAACCGGGACCGATATTAACCGCAATACGGCTGACTGCATCGCGGGAGATTTTCGCCGTCTCAAAACACTGCGCAACATAGTCCAGCAGCAGTTCCGCATGGCCTTTGCCGATATCATGGCTGACTTCAGCAAGAACCTGCTGTGTCTGCGGATCATAAAGTGCGGCCGCACAAAGACTGCCGGCAGTATCGAGAGCGAGTATGGTCATGATTTACGACCTAAAGCAGATTAGGGTTATCGGCAAGTACGGGCTGTCAGGTGACGCAAAATTTTGCTGCAGGGCAATTTTCCGGTCACACACAATTTTCGGTAAAATTTTTCAGAATAATCTGCCTAACCCCTTTAAATTACAGGGAACAACCCTACGTTTAATACGTTATATCCATAACAGCATCTGCTGCGTCCGGTTTCTTATGCCGCCCTCCCGACGGTCTCTCAGACAAACCCGATGTTTGTCCGCTTTCAGAAGGAAATCATAATGCCTATGTCCAAGATCAAAAATCATCCGACAAAAAACAATCTGCCAAACAATGCTAAAACCACAGTGATTGCGCTGCTTAACAAAAATCTGGCTGCGGTCATTGATCTCGCGCTGATTACCAAACAGGCACACTGGAACCTCAAAGGCATTCAGTTCATCGCCGTACATGAGATGCTGGATAACTTCCGCACCGATCTGGATGAACATTCGGACACGATTGCAGAACGTGCTGTTCAGCTTGGCGGCACGGCGCTCGGCACCACGCAGACAATTGCTGAAGCCACAATTCTCAAGCCTTATCCGTTAGGGATTTACGCCATTAAAGACCATCTTCATGCGCTGATTGATCATTACGGCGAAGTGGCTAATCTGGTGCGCCAGTCGATCAAAGATGCTGCCGAAGCCGGTGATGATGACAGTGCGGATATTTTCACCGCCGCATCGCGCAGCCTCGATAAAGCGCTCTGGTTCCTCGAAGCTCATATTCAGGAATAAACCTGCTGCTTTTTACAAGAAAGCCCGCTGCAGATCCTGCAGCGGGCTTTTTCTTTTAGCTCAGGGAATGGATCAGACCCATTCGCCTTTGCGCATCACCGGCACGGATGTGCCGTCCTGCGCAATACCGTCGACATCAATCTTGTCGGAACCGATCATCCAGTCGATATGGATAAAGCTCTTATTGCCGCCCTGTGCCGCAATCTGTTCCGGCGTGAGATCGGCACCGTTTACAAAGCATTTCGAGTAGCACTGACCAAGCGCAATATGGCTGGCGGCATTCTCATCAAACAGCGTGTTATAGAACAGCAAGCCGCTCTGCGAGATCGGTGAGGAATGCGGCACCAGAGCCACCTCACCCAGACGACGCGCTCCTTCATCCGTATCCAGTACCTTGTTCAAAACGGCTTCGCCCTTGCTGGCTTTGGCTTCGACAATCCGGCCGCCTTCAAAACGCACGCGAATATCATCAATGATCGTGCCCTGATGCGACAACGGCTTGGTGCTGGAAACAGTTCCCTCCACACGCAGCGCATGTGGTGTTGTGAAAACTTCCTCTGTCGGAATATTCGGATTGCAGGTAATGCCGTTTTTAGCGGTCGATGATCCGCCATGCCATTCATGACCATCGGCCAGACCAACGGTCAGATCCGTATCCGGTCCGGTGAAATGCAGCGCACGGAAGTTACGCTCATTGAGGATTTTCGTGCGCTTGCGCAATTGCGCATTATGGTCTGCCCATGCAGCCACCGGATCAGCATTATTCACACGGGATGCCGCAAAAATGGCTTCTGCCAGCTTATGCGTTGCCACATCCGGCGTATCATCCGGAAACACCAGCTTTGCCCAGGACGGGTTCGGATAGGACACGATATTCCAGTTAATGTCGAAGCCCGCGATCTTTTCCAGAGCCGGCTGATAAGCCATCGATAATGCCTTATTGGCACGGGCAACTTTGCCTGCATCCTGCGCGGAGAGCAGCATCGGGTTATCACCGGTGATCGCCAGACGCGCAGCACCGTTTTCATAGGCTTTTGCCATGCCCTGATACAGCCAGTCGCTGGCATGATCAAAGCTCTCATCCGGCGCATATTGAAAACGCGAAAGCGCCATATCTTCATCGGAGAAAAACGGTGTGACCAGCCCTGCACCGGCTTTATAGGCATGTTCCGCAATACGGCGCACCAGCGGCAAAGCTGTGATCGGTGCGGTAATCACCAGATCCTGCCCTTTGCGCAATTGCAGCCCGACCTTAACCGCCACTTCTGCCAGCTTATCCAGTTTGACCGGATCAATGATTGTATCCGCATGATTGTTTTGGCTGAAATCTGACATCAACTTACTCCGCTTATTTTCATTCATCATCACAGATACTCCTGTGAGAGATCGCAAGCCAGCCCTGTAATGCAGGATTTCTATCATCTTTGTAGCCAGTGTCGCGAAACAGCGCTAATATGTCAGCTACAGTCATATTTACCGGAACAAATCCATGAGCCGAAACGCCAAACATGCGCGATCCTTGTCTAAACTGAGCCTTGCTGCAGGGCTGTTTGCACTTGCTCTTACCGGCTGCACCACACTCACACCGGAGCAGCAGCGTGCCGAGGATGAGAAAGCCTGCCTGAGTTACGGTTTCAAACCCAAGTCAGAAGCAATGGCCAATTGCCTGCTGCAGATTCATCTCGACCGCCGCGCCGATATCCGTGCATGGCAGAATGAACGGCCGCAATTTTCCACCCCGATGGTGATTTACCAGCCGGTGGTTGTGCCGCGCTGACACAAGTTTCCGCATAAAAAAAGCCCGCTTGCAGCGGGCTTTTTATTTGAACGAAATATACGGTCAGAATGCAGGTTCAGGACGATCCTGCTTCAGCAGCAATGCGCCGATTGCATCAACCTTCTGCTTATCCATTTCTGTCGCGCCTGCAGCAAAAGCATTCTGTGTTGCAGAGGCAGCAATTGGTTTGGTCTCAAACGGCAGCTGTGCCGGTACATTTGCTGATACATGAGATGGTGCCGGCGCAGCAGGCACGTGATAAGCGACCTGTACCGGTGCTTCTGCAGCAACCGGCTGTGCGGCAGCTTGTGCAGGGAAACCGGAAGGTACCGGCGCCATACGTTGCTGTTCAGCCGAGGCAACCATAACCGGTGCGGCAGCAGGAATACGATCACCCTTGCCGCTTGCAGCTCTGGCCGCACCAGTCACATCATAAACACTGTCCGGCATAGAGCCGTTTTTAGGCTCATAGGCTGCTGCAACATTATAAGGTGTTTCCGGCAGCGGCGATTCCAGCGTGCCATCCTGACGGCGCTTCTCGTAGAAAGAATTACCGCCTGCAACCAGCACATAATGCATATTCTTATACGGGAATTTCAAACCGGCTGTATGGAAGAACATTGCGTTCTTCAGCTTCGGGTGACGCTCACCTTTGAGTACGGAATCTGCTGCCTCTTTCACATCAGGCATGGCTTTGGAATTCATGGCGCGGCTCATAACGCCCGGCGCAAATTGGTTTTTCTGTCCGACAACACCGCAGATAGTTTCAGGATATTTTTCGGAAACCAGACGGTTCATCACCACTGTGCCGACGGCAACAAGACCATCACGGCTGGAGCGGGCAGATTCAAAGAACATCGCGCGCTCAAGGCATTCGCGGTCTTTGGACGTGTAAGTGTAGGTCTTTTTGCCGTTACGGATGGTAACACCCGATTCCTTGGCACCCTGAGCCGTCTGTGTTGATTTTGAACCGGTCGAAGTGGTTGTGCAGCCTGCTAATACAAATGGCGTGGCAACCAGAGCACCGATAAACAGTGTTTTCGCTAAATAAGAGCGTTTCAACGGTTCATCCTCATCAATATTCCTCGTCAGACCCGAACCACCATCAGCCGCTGCATCATATCAGGCAGGCTATATGTGAAGGCCTCGGGAAATTCGTGGCCTATTAGGGCTAAATGAAGGCACAAGGCCGGTTTTAATTTCACGCACCGGTTAGCAAGAACCGGTTAAAATTTACCCCAAGAAAATGCGCTTCATTCGTTAACAGCATGTTAACGCATTGATTTGAGGAATTACTAAAATAACTCACATGTCGTTATTATTGGCTCAACACGCTAAAATTCAGCAATTCCGCCGGTCATGTCTTTGCAGCAATTCCGGTATGTTATCGCCTCATTTCCCGCGCTGAAGAGCGCCTAAACACGGCTGCATCATGCAATTGATGGTTCCGCAGCGTTAGTCATAATTCATTACAGCCTGTTACAAATTCGTTTTATTTCGTGAGTAAGTGCTGATTGAAGCCAGCCAAGCGCCTGCCGGAAAACAGTTTCATCAGAATCAGACCATTAAAAAACCGGCGTGAAATTTTCTCACGCCGGTCCGATATTTGTATCAACAGAGCTTCAGTCTGTCAGCCGAAAGCATATCCGGCACCGCGAACCGTGCGAATCGGATCCACTTCACGGCCGGTATTGATCGCTTTACGCAGGCGGCCGATATGCACATCCACGGTACGGTCATCGACATAGATATCCCTTCCCCAGATACCGTCCAGCAATTGCGTACGGGAGAAAACACGACCCGGCGCCATCATAAAATATTCCAGCAGACGGAACTCTGTCGGCCCCAGTTTGATTTCGCGCTCTTTGCGGTAAACGCGATGCTGCTGACGGTCGAGAACGATCTCACCGACTTTCAGCACATGCGACAATACACTCGGATTGGCGCGGCGCAGCATCGCCTTGATACGTGCCAGCAGTTCCGGTGTAGAGAAAGGTTTGACGACATAATCATCCGCACCGACGGCGAGACCGCGTACGCGCTCGGATTCCTCACCGCGCGCTGTCAGCATGATGATCGGCAGGCGTTCTGTTTCAGCACGCTGACGCAGACGGCGGCATAATTCGATGCCGGAAACACCAGGCAGCATCCAGTCAAGAACCAGAAGATCAGGCACATTTTCGCGTAAATGAATTTCGGCTTCATCGCCACGCAGGATTGTATCTACCTGATAGCCTTCAGCTTCGAGATTATAGCGCAGCAATTCGCTGATGGCTTCTTCGTCTTCAACAACCGCTATTCTTGGCGTGTGTGACATTGCGTATCCACTATTCGTTTAGACATAAGGGGGCATTTGCATTCCGGCAAAGCCGGAATGCAGGGCTTCTTCATTCTGATTTGCAAAGCGGATTGCTCTGCACACCCGCTGCCGGTTAAGGCAGCTTAGTTTTTATGCAATTCGTCGAGTACAACATCGTGGCTCAGGTCATCTTTCGGACGATCCGGCGGCATCTGGTTACCGGTAACAATATAATAGACTGTTTCGGCAATATTAGTAGCGTGATCACCAATACGCTCAATATTCTTGGCACAGAATAAAAGATGCGTACAGGCAGTGATATTACGCGGATCTTCCATCATATAAGTCAGAAGTTCGCGGAACAGCGATGTATACATCGCATCAATTTCATCATCGCGGTCGCGGACGATATTGATCTGCGTTACTGAGCGCGTTGCATAGGCATCCAGCACGTCTTTCAGCTGGGTGCGGGCAAGCTCAGCCAAGGTTTCCAGACCGCGATAGAGCTTAACTGACTGACGGGTCTCGGAAACAGCGCTCACACGCTTGGCAATATTCTTGCCCATGTCGCCGACACGTTCCAGATCTGCCGAAATACGGATCGCACCGATAATTTCACGCAGATCCACGGCCATCGGCTGACGCTTGGCGATAATCATCACCGCTTTTTCGTCAATTTCGCGCTCACCCGCATCAAGGATCAGATCCTCGGAGATCACGCGCTGGGCAAGCGCATTATCGGCAGTCACAATCGCTTTGACAGACTGCTCAACCATACGCTCCGCATGACCGCCCATTTCAGCGATCTTGCGTGCGAGAAATTTCAGTTCTTCATCATAGGACGTAACCGTATGCTGTGACGGCATGGAAATTTCCTTATCCTGTGGCCCTGCCAAAGCAGGCTGTAAAACTCTGGAACATTTCCGTTTTTGAAACACCGGAAATGCTCTGTCTTTGGTTTCTGCGCGTATCTTATCCGAAACGGCCGGTAATATAGTCCTGCGTGCGCTTTTCTTTCGGTGTGGTGAACATCATATCGGTGTCACCAACCTCAACCAGATTGCCCAGATGGAACATGGCTGTGGTCTGCGAAATACGGGCGGCCTGCTGCATGGAGTGGGTCACGATGACAATCGTATAGTCACGGCGCAATTCATCGATCAGCTCTTCCACTTTCGCGGTTGCAATCGGATCAAGCGCCGAGCAAGGCTCATCCATCAGAATAACTTCAGGGCTCACCGCGATCGCGCGTGCAATGCAAAGGCGCTGCTGCTGACCACCGGACAGGCCGGTTCCTGCATCATTCAGACGATCCTTGACCTCTTCCCAGAGGCTGGCGCCGCGAAGGCTCTTCTCAACAATGGCATCCAGATCCGCACGGCTGCGCGCCAGACCGTGAATACGCGGGCCGTAAGAGACGTTTTCATAGATCGACTTCGGAAACGGATTTGGCTTCTGGAACACCATGCCGACGCGGGCACGCAGTTCCACCACATCGATTTTCGGGTCGTAAATATCTTCACCGTCGAGGGTAATCTGACCTTCAACGCGGCAACCTTCAATCGTATCATTCATACGGTTGAGCGAGCGCAGGAAGGTGGATTTACCGCAACCGGACGGGCCGATCAGCGCGGTTACGCTGTTTTCTTCGATATCCAGATCAACGCCGTGCAAAGCCTGTTTTTCACCGTAGAAAACCTTGACCTTGTCCCCGCGCATTTTGATTTTTTTAGGCAAGGCGTTCATCTTCTCTCCGAGTGTTTTTTCTAACGTATAATCATTCATCAGGTTCATAGCCGGTTCCTTCGAATCTACCAGCGACGCTCAAAACGGCGGCGCAGAATGATTGCGGCAATATTCATCACAGCGAGGAACAGGAGGAGCACGATAATCGCGCCTGATGTCCGCTCTACAAAAGCACGTTCTGCTTCATTCGCCCACATGAAAATCTGTACCGGCAGTGCCGTTGCAGGATCCATCGGGGTCACCGGTGCATTGGCAACAAAGGCGACCATACCGATCAGCAGCAGCGGTGCGGTTTCACCAAGCGCCTGAGCCAGACCGATAATTGTACCGGTCAGAATGCCCGGAGCCGCGAGCGGCAACACATGGTGGAACACCACTTGTGTTTTGGAAGCACCAAGCCCCAGAGCCGCAGCGCGGATCGAAGGCGGCACCGCACGCAAAGCCGCACGTGTTGCAATAATAATGGTCGGCAGGGTCATCAGTGTCAGAACCAGACCACCAACCAGCGAGGCCGAGCGCGGCATGCCGAAGAAGTTGATAAAGACCGCAAGACCGAGAAGACCGAACACGATGGACGGAACCGCTGCCAGATTGTTGATATTGACCTCAACAATGTCGGTGAAGCGGTTTTTACGTGCATATTCTTCCAGGTAGATCGAAGCTGCGACACCGATCGGCAGAGCGAAAACCAGCACGATCAGCATCATATAAAGCGAACCGATCAGCGCCACACCAAGACCCGAAGTTTCCGGACGGCTGGAAGCGCCGAAGGTAAACAGGCCGGTATTGAACGACTGGCGCATAACACCTTCGTCATTCAGCGTCTTCATCCAGCCAACCTGCAGATCAGAAACTTTACGTTTGCTCTGATCAACAGAGAGATCAATCTGGCCTTTATTGGCAGAATCGATATCCGCAGCAGCAAGGAACTTAACTGTCTGGGTCGTGCCGATCAGCGCAGGATCACCTGCCACCAATTCGCGCAGTTGCAGACGGACACCGTCCGAATAGAAGCGTGTCATATCGCGCATGGCTGCACGGTTGGACTTGTCCACGCCCAGCTTATCTGCAAGTGCATTGCGTACCAGCAACGGATAATTCGCGGTAATCAGCACATTCGGATTGCTGGCACGCTCATTGGAAGGATCAATCACCTTCTCATCAAGCAGTACCGGAATTTCAATCGTCGTCTGCCAGAAGGCTGTGTAGCCCTTGGACACCACCGAGAGAAACAAAGCACAGAGAAAGAAAATACCAATGGCAATGGCAATCACACCATACATACGGAAGCGGCGTTCGGCTGCGTAGCGGCGTTTCAGCCCGATATCACGGCGCGCAGGCGCTGTTGATGTCGTCTTGGGAGTGAAAACAGCGTCGGTCATTCATATTGCTCCCGATATTTACGCACAATGTACAGAGCGAAAATGTTCATCAGCAGGGTCAGGAAGAAAAGCGTAATACCCAGTGCAAAGGCCACCAGTGTCTGCGGTGAGTTGAACTCAAGGTCACCGGTCAGCTGATTGACGATCTTAACGGTAATCGTCGTCATGGCTTCAAACGGATTGATTGTGAGATTGGCAGCCACACCGGCAGCCAGCACCACAATCATGGTTTCACCGATTGCGCGGGAAGCGGTCAGCAACAGCGCGCCGACAATACCCGGCAGTGCGGCAGGCAGGATCACACGTTTGATGGTCTCGGAACGGGTGGCACCCAGCCCCAATGAACCATCACGCAGTGAGCGCGGCACAGCTGTGATAATGTCATCCGACAAAGAGGACACGAACGGGATCAGCATCACGCCCATCACTAAGCCGGCAGTGAGCACGCTCTGCGCCATAATGAAACCCTGACCACCGGTCAGTGCGGCACTCAGGTCACGCAGGAATGGTCCGACTGTGACCAGCGCAAAGAAACCGTAAACAATGGTCGGAATACCCGCCAGCACTTCGAGCAGCGGCTTGACGATAGCGCGGGTTCTGGCACCGGCATATTCCGACATATAAACAGCTGCGAAAAGACCAACCGGCACCGCGAAAACCATCGCAACCAGCGCGATATAGAGCGTACCGGCCAAGAGCGGGATCAGACCGAACTGACCATGAGAATCCGTTGCACCGGCAGCCGCAAAACGCGGATCCCACACGGTACCGAAGAAGAACTCATAGGCAGGAACGGCACTGAAGAAATTGATTGTCTGAAACAGCATTGAGAAGACAATGCCGACAGTGGTGAGAATAGCGATTGTGGATGCAGCAATCAGCCCCCACAACACGATGCGCTCCACATTGTTGCGGGCGCGTATGCGCGGCGCAACGGTCATCAGACCGAAGATAAATCCGGCAACAGCCAGTGCAATTGTCAGACCGGCACGGAGATTGGATGAGAAGGCAGCAGCCTTGTTCCACTGCTCAGCCACCGGCACCATCACATCATGGCCTTCGGTTGCCAGCGCAACACCTTTTTCGGCCATCAGAGCGCGGACTTCAGGATAGGTCTGCGGCAGGTTTTCACGTTGCTGTGGCTCCAGCCTTTCAAGCCCGCTTGCGAGGCTCTTCACCACGCCGAGCGACAGGCTTTCACTGTAGTTTTCCTGATTGCCGAGAGCATCCCGCAGCTGCAATTTCGCAGTCTGCTCAAGATAGACGGTGGCGCTCAGCGACCAGACGACAAACAGAATGAGTGCCGGCATAACAGTCAGAGAAAAGACCCACCATCCGTGATAATGCGGACGGGAATGCGGTTTTTCTTTCTTATCAGCCACATTTTTTACGGCATTCAATTGTGCAACCGCTTTTGCCCGACCAAGGAAAAACCCTGTCAGGCCGAGCACGAACACAATTGTTAAGACCAGCATGATCGACATTTAAATTCCCTGATCACCGTCCACGACAAAAGATAATCCGGGCGCAGACAAACTCTGCACCCGGATCAGGATCAAACTTATTTAGCCTGCATTACAGTACCGGCTGCAAAAGCTTCACGCTGTTCTTTGCGTTCTGCTTCAGGTGCCGGAACCAGACCGTAATCGGCCAGCGGGCTTTCTTCGCCGATCATCTGATCGGAAAGGAAGAATTCAACATATTCCTTCAGACCAGGAATAACGCCGAGGTGCGCTTTCTTCACGTAGAAGAACAGCGGACGGGAAACCGGATATTCACCCTTGGCAATGGTTTCAACGCTTGGAACGATATCGTTCACAGTTGCAACCTTCAGCTTGTCGGCATTGTTTTCATAGAAAGACAGACCGAATACGCCGACGCCGGTTTTGTTGGCGCTGATGCGGGCGAGGGTTTCGCTGTAATCGCCGTCAATATCAACAGCTTTGCCGTCTTTACGTACAGCGATACAGGTCTTGGCAGCAGCCTTGTCATCTGCGCCACCGGCCTTGATCACATCCAGCGCACCGCTTGTCTTACAACCGTCAGCGAGCAGTTTTTCTTCGAAAACTTCACGGGTACCGTGCTTTTCGCCCGGAATATAAGCAGCAATATCCCAATCCGGCAGCGCAGGGTTAACCTGGTTCCACTTGGTGTTCGGATTGTCGACCAGCTTGCCGTCTACTACGATCTGAGCAGCAAGGGCTTTGTAAACATCAACCGGAGCCAGTTTCCAATCCGGACCGTTGATGTCGGTTGCGAAAACAATACCGTCATAACCGATGCGCACTTCCTGCACATCTTTTACGCCTGCATCAATGCAGGACTGGAGTTCAGAAGACTTCATTGCGCGGGATGCATTGGCGATATCGATTGTGTTTTCGCCGACGCCTTTACAGAAGTCTTTGATGCCTGCGCCCGAACCGCCGGATTCAATAACAGGGGTTTTGAAATCCGGATAGGTTTCGCCGAAAGTTTCAGCAACGATCTTGGCATATGGCAGAACGGTTGACGAACCGGCAACCTGAATCTGGTCGCGGGCCTGAGCGGCAGTCGCACCGGCTACAGCAGCAATCGCCAATGCAGCAGTCGTTGTAATCAGCTTGTTCATAGGAGCAGCTCCAGTTAGAAGAATGAGGTAACGTGTTGGACGTTACCAGCCATCTACGCGCTCTATATTACAGCTATATGACACTAATATTACAGGTTTGTATCAGTCCATAATTCAGCATTTTATAATAAAAAATTGCGCCCTCCTGAGCAGGGAATACGGACTGAAAAGAGCGAAAAATAAAAAGAACAATAAGAACATAGAGTTAAACGGATGCACTTTTCCGCTCTCATGGTATCGCGATCTGTCTGATACCCGATCGGGCGCTTCATTCAGCCTGATGATGCTCTGTCGCAAAATCTATTGAAAAACTTTTATGACAATGAAAATGACACAGAGAATAAAGCGCGTATCAAACAGAAAAAGTGACAGGACTGCTATCCCTGTCACCTTTGTGTAAATTTAATTCAGCACCAGCCAGCCTGAGATCAGAATCACAAGCGCACCGGCCAGCATGTGCATTTCCACCGGCGCATTAAACAGCAGGGCGCCATAAATCAGCCCCCAGATAATCTGGCTATATTGTACAGGCGCGACGACGGAAGCCGAACCAAGCCGGAAGGCTTTCACAATCATGGTCTGCGCAAAAGCAATTAAACCACCGCCCAATGCCGCCAGCCCCAGATCCTGCCATTGCGGTGTGATCAGGCCATGATAGATGGCCAGCAATCCGGCGAAACAGCCCTGCACAATCATCAGCGCCACAACGAGAGCTGTATCCGACTCGTCCTTTTTGGCGCGGCGCAGCATCACCTGCGCAATTGCAAAGAATAAAGCCGAGCCCAGCGCAGCAATGTGACCTGCAGAGAGCGGTGCTGCACCGGGTTGCAAAATCCAGATGATGCCTGCAAAGCCGAGCAGCACGCCCAGCCAGCCGCGCAAAGACAGACGCTCTCCCACCATGATGAATGCCACCACGGCCACGAAGATCGGTGACAGGAAGCCCAGCACATAGGCCTCAGCCAGCGGCAAGGCAGAAAAAGCATAATAGATCAGCAATGTGTTCATCGACAGCAACAGCGCACGGCCAAAAGCCATCTTCGGATAGACCGGCAGCAGCCGTTTTGCCTGCCCGCTGACAATGCCCTGACCAACAATGAAAAGCAGCGCAAACATTGAGAGGAAGAATGTGGTCTCATAAACACCGATCCGTGCGCTCAGTGTTTTAACAATCGTATCCGCACCGGAAAATGCCGTGAAGGCAATGAAAGCAATCAAAGCCGCGCGAAGATTATGCGTTGGGTTGGTCATGATGGTCTGCCGTTGAGAGTGCGGATTTCGGAAGAGTTCCGGACAAGGCTGGTGCTCCCCCACACTCAGCCCCCTTCACATCTCTATGTGACAGCAGGTCATCAATGATTGGTAACAGATCAAATCCGGACAGGCCTTGCAGCGCTGTTGCAGGCGCGACGTTACTGTTTCCTGATAAGAAAGCAAGATAGCCCGCCGCGGTTCAGCCTGTTTTCGCCCCCGATTTCAACATACACAAGTGCGCAATATGACGGCCGATCACGCATTGAATAATTTTATAACATTTTAAACTTCTTATACGCACGAAACTTTCACGCAGCGTAAGAATCTAAATCGGCACTTCAGAAATTGCCTGCCACACAGTAGACAAATGCCGTTTATCAGCATAGGCCATTTACGTTAAAGTCAAAGAACCTCTCTGAAACAGGCATTTTCAGGCTGCATTTTCCGATAGTCAGGCACTTCCTGCTATCATGCGCCGGACATTCCCTGCGGACAGAAGAGTGTTTTTCGTTTCCTTTTTGTGAGAACAGCAAAGCGGATCGGCGGATCATTCAGAGCAGGCAAGAATGGCGTATCTCCCAAGGCGTCACCGCCGTCAGGCTCAAAGACTGGTATCCGCCCGTCAAAATCCGGCTTTGTTTTTTGGTGTAAGATTGGATTTGAAATGTCGCCTAAAGATAATGCTTCGCAGGTGAATGATCCGGCGTCTGAGCTGGACCGGAAAACCCGCATAAAATCTATTCTCGGCGGTTCTGCCGGTAACCTTGTTGAGTGGTATGACTGGTATGTCTATGCCGCATTTACACTCTATTTCGCACCGAAGTTTTTCCCGTCAGGCAATCAGACAGCCGAGCTGCTAAGTGCTGCAGCCGTTTTTGCCGTCGGCTTCCTGATGCGCCCGATCGGCGCATGGATGATGGGTATTTATGCCGACCGCAAAGGCCGTAAAGCCGGTCTGACACTTTCCGTTACCCTGATGTGTATCGGCTCGCTGATCATTGCCGTAACACCGGGTCATGAAACAATCGGCGTGCTTGCACCGGCATTGCTGGTTTTTGCCCGCCTGTTGCAGGGTTTGAGTGTTGGCGGTGAATATGGTGCCAGTGCCACTTACTTAAGCGAGATGGCCGGTAAAAGCCGTCGCGGTTTCTTCTCGAGCTTCCAGTATGTGACCCTGATTGCCGGTCAGCTGACCGCACTCGGCGTATTGCTGATCCTGCAGCGTCTTCTCACTCCGGAACAGCTCGGTGACTGGGGCTGGCGTATTCCGTTCTTCATCGGCGGTCTGCTGGCGATCTTCGTATTCTGGGTTCGTCGTGGTCTTGTTGAAACAAAATCTTTCGACAATGCCAAAACCAGTGACAAGCCACGCTCCAGCGGTTTTGCCCTGTTTAAGCATTACCCGAAAGAAGCCTTCACCGTTCTCGCTCTGACTGCGGGCGGTACGCTGGCTTTCTATACCTACACAACTTACTTGCAGAAATTCCTCGTCAACACTTCGGGTTTCAGCAAGGAATCCGCCAGTGAAATCACAGCGCTCGCGCTGCTGATCTTCATGCTGATCCAGCCGCTGGCCGGTGCCCTTTCCGACCGTATCGGCCGTAAGCCGCTGATGATCGGCTTTGGCGTGATGGGCGTGTTGTTCACCTATCCGATCTTCTCGACCCTCTCCACAACAACCGATCCTTATGTGGCCTTCGGTTTGTCGCTGGCAGGTCTGATCATCGTGACCGGTTACACCTCGATCAATGCGGTTGTGAAAGCAGAAATGTTCCCTGCTCATATCCGTGCGCTCGGCGTGGCTCTGCCTTATGCGCTGGCCAATACGATTTTCGGCGGTACGGCTGAATGGGTAGCGCTGAAGTTCAAGCTCTCCGGCTATGAAACATGGTTCTTCTGGTATGTGACAATCATGATCGGTCTTTCCCTGATCATCTATATCCGCATGAAAGAAACCCGCGATCACAGCCTGATCCACGAAGACTAAAACATCTGAATTGAAGAACCGGTCGGAAATCACTTTCCGGCCGGTTTTTCTTTAAACGGCTTTCACCGGCATTGTTAATGAGCCGGTTTCACCGGCTGGCCAGCCACATAGGTTTCCACAATCGCGCGGTCATCGCCAAGCGTCTGCAACAGGAACAATTCCTGCGCCAGATTGGAGCCTGCATCCATCCGCAACCGCATTGCAGTGGTTGCGCGGCTGTCCAAAATCACGAAATCCGCTTCCGTGCCTGCATCCAACGTACCGATCTTGTCTTCCATCGACAGCGCACGGGCATTTCCCAAAGTCATCATATAAAATGAACTCAGCGGATTAAGCCGCTGACCGCGCAATTGCAGCACTTTATAGCCCTCATCCAGCGTTTTCAGCATCGACCAGCTGGTGCCGCCGCCAATGTCTGTGGCTACGCCAATACGCACTCCGGCATCACGCAGACCGTCGCGATCAAACAAACCGCTGCCGAGAAACAGATTGGAGGTCGGGCAGAACACCGCCACGGACCGGCTTTCAGCCAGCACCTTCACCTCCCGTTCCGACAAGTGAATAGAATGCCCGAGCAATGTCTTGTCACCGAGCAGGCCGTAATGCTCATAAACGCCGGTATAATCCGGCGCATCAGGATAGAGCGAACAGGTGAATTCAATCTCGGCGTGGTTCTCAGACAAATGAGTCTGCACATAGCATTCCGGATGCTCGCGCACCAAAGCCTGCGCGGCTTCAAGCTGTTCCGGTGTTGAGGTAATCGCGAAACGTGGCGTGATCGCGTAATCCAGACGCCCCTTGCCATGCCAGCGGGCAATCAGCGCCTTGCTGTCATCATAGGAAGATTGTGCCGTATCGCATAAAGCAGCCGGTGCATTGCGATCCATCATCACCTTACCGGCAATGTTACGCATATTCAGCCGCTCACTGCCACGGAAAAAGGCATCAACGCTTTGCGGATGCACAGAGCCATAGGCCACAACAGTCGTCGTACCATGACGCAGCAATTCATCAATAAAGCGCTCGGCAATATGCTCACCGAATTGCTCATCGGCATATTTCTGCTCTTCGATGAAAGTGTAATCATTAAGCCAGTCCAGCAGTTCCGCCGCGTAAGACGCAACGACCTGACTTTGCGGAAAATGGATATGCGTATCAATAAAACCGGGCAGGATCAGATGCGGGCGATGGTCTGTTTCCGGTGTATCCGGTGATTTTTGTGCCGCAACAGTCCCATAATCACCAACGGCTTTGATCAACCCGTTCTCGGTGAGAAGAGCACCGTCCTCGTAATACATATAAGAGCCCGTATCGCTGATATCCTGCGGCTCACGGGTAAAACTCAAAACGCGGCCGCGAATGACGCGTTGCGGATGAATGGAGGCCTTATGTTCAGACATGAAAATACCCTCACTGAAAACAGTCAAAAGAATGAAATGCAGTCAATTAATCAAAGCGGAGCAGCTGAAGCCGTTTCATACCAGCGCCGCAGCAAGAGGCGCTCCTCCGCACTCATACCTGTAAGATTAGCAGGCGGCATGGCATGGGAACGCGCGGCATTGAGATAAATTTCTCTGGCATGCGCTGCAATCGCAATATCGCTGTCCAGTATCACGCCTTTCGGCGGCACCAAGATGCCCTCCCAAGACGGCTCTGCTGTATGGCACATGGAGCAACGCCCCAGCACCGTATCACGCACCGTCTCAAATTCCGGTGCATTGATGTATTTTTGCTGGATAGTCGAGGCTTGCGCCTCTCCGGCATTCTCCAACTGTTTCGGCTCTGTAGACAGCCACATGATAACGATAAACAGCAAAACCGTTGCCAGCCATGTCCATGTCGGGCTGCCTTTACGGGCATGACGGGTATTGAACCAATGGCGGATTGTTACCCCCATCAGAAACACCAGCGATGCAATAATCCAGTTATATTTTGTGCCGAATGCCAGCGGATTATGGTTCGACAGCATCAGGAAGATAACCGGCAGGGTCAGGTAATTATTATGGGTAGAGCGCTGTTTGGCGATCACGCCATATTTCGGGTCAGGCTGGCGCCCTGCGATCAGATCCGCAACCACTTTCTTCTGGTTCGGGATAATAATCATGAACACATTGGCGGACATGATGGTGGCGGTGAAAGCACCAAGATGCAGGAAGGCCGCGCGTCCGGTAAAGAGCTGCGTATAGCCCCACGCCATAAACACCAGCACGAAATAAAGGATCACCATCAGCTGCGTGGTATTGCGCCCCAGCGGGGATTTGCACAGCAGATCATAAATGACCCAGCCACCGGCAATCGAGGCCAGCGAAATGATAATCGCGGTGGTGCGGGAAACATTCAGCACCTGCGGATCAATCAGATAGAGATCAGCGCCGCCGTAATAAACAATGCAAAGCAATGCAAAACCCGACAGCCATGTGGCATAGGATTCCCATTTGAACCAGATCAGGTCTTCTGGCATGCGCGCCGGTGCCACAAGATATTTCTGAATATGATAGAAGCCGCCACCGTGTACCTGCCATTCCTCGCCATAGGCACCAGGCGGCAGGTCGGGTGCTTTACGCAAACCCAGATCAAGAGCAATAAAATAGAAAGATGAGCCGATCCACGCGATCGCGGTGATAACGTGGAGCCAGCGGGCAGCAAAGCCGAGCCAGTCCCACGCGATTGCCAGTTCAAACATGCATTCCTCCCCGATATGCAGCAGACCGTCTGCCACTATAGGGGAAGAATCAGATGAAATACTAGCTACTCAGATGCGGCAGAATAGGCGCAG
>JAIRVW010000289.1 GCA_031253705.1 Brucellaceae bacterium | reverse complement strand
GCCGCGCCCTGCTGCGGGCTGCGTACCTGCGGATCAAGCTTTTCACCGGCTTCCAGCTTCTGGCGTACTTCGCGCAGGATCACACGGCCGCTGAGAATTTGCTCGGCATCTTCCACCAGCTTAACCGCGCCGTCCTTATCACCCTGACGCTGCTTGAAATCTGCGTAGGAATAAATAATGCGCTCATAGGTATCAGGTGCGGCACTGCCACCTTCTTTATCCGCCACGGCCTGCGCATAGAATTTATCCGCAACCTTGGTCTGTCCTGCACTGTCAGCAATCAGTGCCGAAGTATAGGTCTTGAAAAGATCATACCAGACCGGCCCGTCCAGCTTTTCAACCGATGTCAAAGCATCTTTCGGGCGGCCTTCACCAACAAATGTCCATGCAGTCATCAGACCGGTTGCCAGACGATCCATCTCCGACTGCTGGGTCAGTTTCAGATTGGTGCGTGCGGTGCGGTAATGTTTGTCGTTAAATGCTTTGATAGCCAGAATAATACGGGAGAAACGCTCCACTTCCGGCTCGTTTTTCAAGGCACGGGCAAACGGCAAGGCTTCGTCCAGCTGACCATCCGTCAGATAAGACAGCAGCAAATCACGCTTCATCGGCTGGTTTGACGGATCAAACACCAGCGCCTGACGATAATAGGCAATGGCTACAGGGAGATTATTGTCGATCTCGGCAATACGTCCTGCCAGATATGCACCGGGGAAAGAGCCGGCACGCGATACGATCACAGGCTCATCCGTCGTTACAGCTGTCTTTGCCGCTGATGCGGCATAGGCCGCGCCGGAGACACCGCTTGCAAAAGCCGCCCCTGCCATCAAAGCGAGAACCAGAGCACGAGCTTTAACCGTATTCCGCCGCATCGGCATTTCCCCTTAAATTCTTAATTTCCGGTCTGTTTCTAAACGAAAAACACGATCCGGCATTGGCATGGTTTTTATATGACCGGAAAAGAGGGTATTTTAAAATACCACTACCGGAAACATGTTCCGGTAGTGGTCAATAATCAGTTTACGCGGCTGATGCAGAAATCAATTACATCAATCAGAGCATCTTTTTGCGGTGTCTGCGGCAATGGCGCCAAAGCATCGCGGGCAATTTCACCGAAATGACGGGCACGCTGCACTGTGTCAGCAATCGAACCGTGCTTGGTCATCAGGCCGATCGCCTTCTGCAAAGCCTCGTCATCATTATTGCCCTGCTCAATGGACGATTTCCAGAAAGCGCGCTCTTCCTCGGAACCACGACGATAGCTCAGCAGCAGCGGCATGGTGATTTTACCTTCACGGAAATCATCACCGACATTTTTACCGAGATCAGCAGCCGAACCGCCATAATCCAGCGCATCATCAATCAGCTGGAAAGCAAGGCCGAGATTGAGGCCATAGGAACGCAACGCCAGTCGCTGTGCACGCGGAGCATCGGCAATGATCGGACCAACTTCGGCAGCAGCAGAGAACAGCGCCGCAGTCTTGGCTTTGATCACAGCCAGATATTCGTCTTCCGTGGTTTCCATGTTTTTAGCGGCGGCAAGCTGCATCACTTCACCCTCAGCAATCACAGAAGCCGAGGTTGCCAGCACATCAAGCGCGTCGAGCGAGCCGACATCCACCATCATTTTGAAAGCCTGACCGAGCAGGAAGTCACCGACCAGAACGCTGGCCTGATTGCCCCAGATCATCCGCGCGGTGCTTTTACCGCGACGCAGATCGCTCTCATCCACCACATCATCATGCAGCAGGGTAGCGGTGTGCATAAATTCCACGCTGGTGGCGAGCTGCACATGGCCTTCGCCCTCATAGCCGAACATAGCGGCAGCGGCGAGTGTCATCATCGGACGCAGACGCTTGCCACCGGATGAAATCAGATGATTGGCCACTTCCGGTATCATCTCAACATCAGAACCGGCCTTGGACAGGATCAGCGCATTGACACGTCCCATATCCGCTTTCGTCAGATCAACCAGCTTCTGAATGGACGCCTGCTGATTTTTTTTCTCATCGAGATTGAGAACCACACCCAATGCCATATCTCCAGTTCACGCGGTCTGATAATGAGACCCGTTTTATAGCCACACATTATGCAAGGCGGCCTTTATGCTCAAGCGTCAAATGCACCAAAAGCCCTGTTAAAGGCAAGAGTTGCGAGCCGCAACACAACACAATAAAGCATATTCTGCTGATATAAGGTGTCAATTTACTGTCTGCAAACAGAATTGCGGCTTTACCCGCCTCTGTACAGAATCGGTTAAAGCCGGTTTGATGCCGCTCAAGATACAATCAATCAGGAAACCGCTGCCTTTATGTCTGCTTTGCCCGCCCCTCTGCCCTATGGCGAAACACGTGATGCTTTTCATCGCGGTGCATTCTATCTGGTGCAGCCATCCCTGAAAGGTCACCGCTCAGGGATCGACGCCATGATTTTGGCAGGTGCCGTTCCGTCAGACTTTAAAGGCAGGGTCGCAGATCTCGGTGCCGGTGCCGGTGCCGCAGGACTGGCGGTGGCATCGCGCTGTGCGCAGACGCAGGTAACACTGATCGAGCGTTCACCGGACATGCTGCTCTATGCGCAAAAATCCTGTGCCTTATCTGAAAATGCCCATATGCATGGCCGCCTTACCTGCCTGCAGGCAGATGTGACGATGACAGGCCCTGCCCGCCATGCGGCAGGACTGGCGGATAATCAGTTTGATTATGTGATTATGAACCCGCCCTTTAACCAGCAAAATGACCGCGCCACGCCGGACGATTTAAAAGCGCAGGCGCATGTAATGCATGAGGGCATGTTTGAAAGCTGGATACGCACAGCATCAGGCATTCTGCGTCCGCGCGGACAAATTGCGATTATTGCCCGTCCTGCCAATATCAGTGAAATGCTAGCTGCGCTGGAACGCCGTTTTGGCAGCATTGCCATCACGCCGATCCATGCCAGACCGGAGGAGCCGGCCATTCGTGTCGTGATTACGGGCATAAAAGGCAGCCGTGCTCCGGTTTTTCTTGCACCCGCATTAATTTTGCATAAAAGTTCCGGTCATGAATTTACGCCACGCGCAGAAAGCCTCATTAATGGTTGCGACAGCTTGTAAAGGCTGGCGTTCAGGAGGCCGAAGCGCATTCTTCCGCAAACTATGACTGTCTGAACCGGACTGCCGCACTTTTTATGCGGGGGCCCGCAGGACAGATAAGGGTTCAGCATGTTTTATGTTGCCCGCAAAGAAAAGGCCGATACCGGATGACACAAAGCCAGACTAAGCGCCCCTTCTCAACGCTCCGCCATTGGCTCGACAGTGAATCCGCCAGCGGTATCGCTTTGATGATTGCTGCGGCACTTGCCCTGATCGTTGCCAATTCCCCGCTTTCAGCATTCTATTTTCAGGGGCTGGAAGCCAAACTCGGCCCGCTCAGCGTGCTGCACTGGATCAATGATGCATTGATGG
>JAIRVW010000242.1 GCA_031253705.1 Brucellaceae bacterium | reverse complement strand
AAGGCGGCTGGTTGAAAATCATCTCGCAATCGGCTTTGTCATCCGCAGCCAAACGCATCAATGCGATGATGGATGTGCGTAAGAATGCCGAAAATCCGGTAGCCGGCGCGCTGTCGGGCGGTAATCTCCAGAAATTCATTATCGGCCGTGAGCTTGATCGTAATCCGTCTGTGTTGGTGGTCAATCAGCCGACATGGGGCGTGGATGCAGGGGCAGCGATGCGTATTCGTCAGGCTCTGGTTGATCTGTCACGTCAAGGCTCTGCTGTACTGGTGATCAGTCAGGATCTGGATGAATTGTTTGAAATTTGTGACCGTATTGCAGTGATGCATCATGGTCAGTTGTCTGAGCCTATGCCGCGCGATGTCGTAACGGCTGAAAAGATCGGCCTGATGATGGGCGGAGCAGTCTGATGCGTATTGAACTGATCAAAAGACCTCAACCTTCCCGTTGGTTCAGTGCAGTTTCACCGCTGCTTGCACTGGCGCTTGCAATGATTTGCGGCGCCATTTTGTTTGCACTGATGGGCAAAGACCCTTTTGCGGCTCTTCACGCTTTTTTCGTCGAACCGCTGCTGGATATGTGGTCGATTCATGAATTGCTGGTCAAAGCGGCGCCGCTGATCCTGATCGCGGTTGGCCTGTCTGTTTGTTATTTGTCGAACAACTGGAATATCGGCGCGGAAGGTCAGCTGACCATGGGCGCGATTACCGGCTCAATCCTGCCAATCATGTTTCCGGAAGTGCAGGGCTGGTATGTCCTGCCGCTGATGTTGCTGATGGGGCTGGCAGGCGGTGCGCTTTATGGTGCGATACCGGCACTGCTGAAAGTGCGATTCAACGCCAATACTATTCTGACCAGCCTGATGCTGGTCTATGTGGCACAGTTCTTTCTCGACTGGCTGGTGCGCGGACCATGGCGTAATCCGGAAGGCAATAACTTCCCTGAAAGCCGTCAGTTTCACGATTATGCAGTTCTGCCGGAAATCTGGCCTGCGGCGGGACGTGCGCATTGGGGCTTTGTCTTTGCGATTATCGCGGCCTTCTTGCTGTGGTTCATGCTGCGCAGCACTCTGAAAGGATTTCAGATCAAAGTTGTCGGTCAGAGCCCGCGTGCAGCACGTTTTGCCGGTTTCAGTGCCGGAAAGATCACATTCTTTGCGTTTTTGCTGTCTGGTGCACTGGCAGGGCTTGCAGGCATCAGCGAAGTGTCCGGCGCCATCGGTCAGCTGCGTACAACCATTACACCGGGCTACGGCTTTACGGCGATTATTGTCGCGTTTCTCGGACGACTGAACCCGCTGGGCATTATTGCGGCCGGTCTGGTGCTGGCATTGTCTTATCTCGGCGGTGAGGCGGCACAGCTTTCTATCGGTATTTCAGAGAAATCAGCGCGTGTGTTTCAAGGGATGATCCTGTTTTTTGTACTCGCCTGCGATACTTTCATTCATTACCGCATTCGTTTCATCAGCCGCAGTCAGCATGATCTGCGCGGGGAGGCCTGAGCCATGGATATGACACAGGCCATTATGCTGACGATTGCAACGGCTGCCACGCCTTTGCTGATTGCTGCTATCGGTGAACTGGTGGTTGAACGCTCCGGCGTACTCAATCTCGGTGTTGAAGGCATGATGCTGGTGGGGGCGGTGACCGGTTTCGGTGTTGCGCATCTCACCGGCAATGCATGGCTCGGCATGATTGCCGCGATCTTTGCAGGCGCAGCCTGTGCTCTGCTGTTCGGCTTTCTGACACTGACACTGGTGACCAATCAGGTGGCAACAGGTCTGGCTTTGACTATTCTGGGGCT
This sequence comes from Brucellaceae bacterium, assembly GCA_031253705.1. Lineage (GTDB taxonomy): Bacteria > Pseudomonadota > Alphaproteobacteria > Rhizobiales > Rhizobiaceae > Pseudochrobactrum. Next base: position 3,234 of record JAIRVW010000242.1, on the reverse strand, counting down.
GGGGGCATCGGCTGTGATTGGTGAGGGCTTTGTCGGTCTTCCGGGTGTACGCCTTGGTGCGATCTATATTCCATATTTAAGCGATATTCCGCTGATCGGTAAATTGCTGTTCGGACAAGATCCGATTTTCTATATTGCTTTACTGCTGGTGATTGGCGTCAGCTGGTTCTTGTTCCGCTCACGGGCAGGGCTCAGATTGCGCTCTATTGGCGATAATCACGGTTCTGCCCATGCGCTTGGCATTCATGTAGTGCGCACACGCTATCTGGCCGTGCTGTTCGGCGGTGCCTGTGCAGGGCTTGCCGGCGCGCAGCTCTCCCTCGTCTATGTGCCGCAATGGGTTGAGAATATGACCGCAGGCCGCGGCTGGATTGCGCTGGCTCTGGTGGTGTTTGCCTCATGGCGGCCATGGCGTGTGCTGATCGGCGCCTATCTGTTTGGTGCGGTAACAATCGGCCAGCTGCATGCACAGGCGTTTGGTATCGGCCTGCCGCCGCAGCTTTTGTCAGCACTGCCATATCTGGCTACAATCATTGTACTGGTGATTATTTCGCGCAACCGCCGTCTGACGATGATGAATACGCCGGCCTCACTTGGTAAGCCGTTTGTGCCGGATCGCTGATCCCGCTGGCATCGTATCAGAGCATTACATTATTTCCGCATTATTTGTACCGACGTTAACAGGAGAACGGGGACAATGAAGAAAACGCTAACCATTCTTGCCACTGCGGCAACGATTGCCATGGCAGGCACGGCAATGGCCGAAGAAAAGCTGAAAGTCGGCTTTATCTATATTGGCCCTCCGGGTGACTTTGGCTGGTCTTACCAGCATGATGAAGCCCGCAAAGAGCTTGAAAAAGAACTGGGCGATAAGGTCGTCACCAGCTATCTGGAAAGCGTGCCGGAAGGTGCGGATGCCGAGCGTTCGATCGAACGTCTGGCGCGTGCAGGCAATAAGCTGATCTTCACAACCTCGTTCGGCTATATGGATCCGACAATCAAAGTTGCGAAGAAGTTTCCGGATGTAAAATTCGAACACGCAACCGGTTATAAGACTGCTGAAAACGTATCGGCCTATAATGCGCGCTTCTATGAAGGCCGTTATGTACAAGGTCAGATCGCTGCCAAATTGTCGAAAAACGGCATGGCAGGCTTCATCGGCTCCGTTCCGGTTCCTGAAGTTGTGCAGGCAATCAACTCTTTCATGATCGGCGCTCAGTCGGTTAATCCTGATTTCAAGGTCAAGGTTATCTGGGCAAACTCATGGTTCGATCCGGGCAAAGAAGCCGATGCGGCTAAAGCTTTGATCGATCAGGGCGTTGATATTCTGACCCAGCATACAGATTCCACTGCGCCGATTCAGGTTGCTGCTGAGCGTGGTATCAAGGCATTCGGTCAGGCCTCGGATATGATCAAGTTCGGTCCTGAAACCCAGCTGACAGCGACAATCGATCATTGGTCGCCATATTATATCGAGCGCACCAAAGCGGTTCTCGATGGCACATGGAAGTCGCAGAACACATTTAACGGCATGACTACCGGTCTGGTTGCTATGGCACCGCTGACCAATATGCCTGATGATGTGAAAGCACTGGCTGAAGAAACTATCAAGAAGCTGACTTCCGGTGAGCTGAAGCCGTTCACCGGCCCGCTGAAAAAGCAGGACGGTTCTGAATGGCTCAAAGAAGGTGAAACTGCGGATGATGCAACCATCATCGGCATGAACTTCTACGTTCAGGGCATTGACGACAAGCTGCCGCAATAAGCAGCTCAGTTGCTGAAATGAAAAGGCTCCGCAGTGCGGAGCCTTTTTTATGATCATCAGACGCGGTCAATGCGACCGGAATAGCAACCACGTCCTGCATTGTGAGCGTGGATATAAGCGGCATCAGGATCACCGAACAGGCGTTCAATCGCGCCTTCAATTTCCATGCCCTGCACGACTTCCGCACCGATGATCATACCGGCGTCATTAAAGGCACGCAGCGACAGCAAGCGCTTGCGCATGACTACCGGCACTTCATTGATCCGGTCATAGGCCTCAACGGCATTTTCACGGACATAGATCGCATGGGTCGTGTAATAAGGGCTCTCAGCTGTCTGGCAGGTATGATTGAGCAGCAAAAGACGTTCACCGGCTTCTGCCTCGCACATTTCGATGCGATCCGGCAGACCTGAACCGTCTGAGATAACGCGAATTGCGCGGTGCTGTTTCAGTTCCTGATCGGATAAAGCAAACAGATGACGGAACGGTTCCGGTGAAAGTCCGGTAATGCGAAAATCCATGGGTATTCTCCTGTGTATTACCGGCACACAAAAGAACGGAACATCATCTGAAACACTGCAATTTTTCTTTTCAAATTCATTATCAATGAGATTTTTTAGAAATGAAATTTGTAAAGACAGCTATTGCATCGATAATATCATAATAAATATATTGATTGATGTAAGATATATATAATTAAATCAACGATTTATATTGATATTGTTATATTTCGGGAATAATTTTTCTGTAATTCCAAAGGGGGGAATTGCGGCACTTCTACGCTGCCGGTCATCTCAATTGTGAAGTTTGTTCTGATGAATGCAACCTGTTCCTTGCAGAGGTACAGGCAGGAGGTTTTATGCTCTCTAATCCAAACCGGCTCTCATTCAATGCACGATCCGGCGCGTTTCGCTCAACTGTTTCTTACAGAACTATGATGCTTGCAGGAACTGTAATCGCAGTCAGTCTGACAGGTCCGGCTCATGCTGCTAATTTCACTGTTTCCAATGAAGCAGAACTTGTTAGTGCTATTAATCAGGCAAATGCCAGCGGTGATGCAAGTTCCACGATCACAATGGCAGGAAACTTTACAATTGCCCCCGGTTCCCTGCCACAAGTTACGACTAATCTGCGCATTGATACAGCGGGCAATACGCTCACATCATCAGTCGGTAATCTGGCGCTGAATGTTGCAACAGGCTCAGAACTTACAATTAATGGTTCGATCCGTACACTTGGCACAAAAGGTTTTAGCGGTGCTATCGTTAAGAGCGGTGACGGTACTCTTAATATAACAGGTGGTCCAAGTGAAGTTTACTGGTCGTTAAAGACAACCGGTGGCGATCTTATTTTCAAGGATGGTGCACAATTCACTTATGATACATCGGCAGGTTCCGGTTCCGGTGCGCTGAGTACTTCGTTGTTTGATGGTGGCAGGACAGTAACTGTGACTGGTGCCGGAACGGTTG
>JAIRVW010000343.1 GCA_031253705.1 Brucellaceae bacterium | reverse complement strand
CTGAAGCCGCTGCGGTTTCTGCCGTCTATGCTTTCGTGATTGCAGTCTTTGTTTATAAAGACATCAAACTGCGCGATGTGCCGAAAGTGCTGCTGTCCTCGGCGGCGATGAGCGCAATGCTGCTCTATATTATTACCAATGCGGTGATGTTTGCCTTCATTCTGACGTCGGAACAAAGTCCGCAGCAGATGAGTGCGTGGATCGTCGAGCAGGGCTTTGGCATGATCGGCTTCCTGCTGATGGTCAATATCATTCTGCTGCTGATCGGCATGGTGATGGAACCGTCTGCGGTCGTGCTGATCATGGCGCCGATCCTGTTTCCGATTGCTGTGAAGCTCGGTGTTGATCCGGTGCATTTCGGCGTGATGATGGTGGTGAATATGGAGATCGGTCTGTGTACGCCGCCGGTGGGGCTCAATCTCTATGTGGCCTCATCCATATCGAAAATGGGGCTGACGGCAGTGACCAAATCGACATTGCCGTGGATTCTCACCACACTGATTTTCCTCGGGTTGGTCACCTACGTGCCGCAGATTACGCTCTGGTTGCCGCAGACACTCGGCATGAAATAAAATCGGAGGTTTCAGATAAAAAGGCGGCTCCGGCCGCCTTTTTTATTGGCTGCATCAACTGACAGGCTTGTGACGCACAGGTGATTTCATTTGTCATAAAAATCGACTAAACAGTGGCTCAATCTTTTTGTTTTGCGCGTATCTTTTCCGTAAACCGGTACCCACTTTTCGGGATACGCTCTAAAATGTCCTGAACCTGATGGAGCGGTTGTGTGAGCGGAGATGCAGGGATCAGTACAGTGCAGCCGTCTGCCTTTGACAGCGGTGCACGTTATTACCGCTGGGCTGTTGCGGGGGCATTTTTTTCTAACGGATTTGTCACCGGCAGCTGGGCTTTGCATATTCCGCTGCTGATGAACCGGCTGGGTGTTTCTGAAGGCATCTTTGGCCTGCTCATTCTGGTTTTTGGCCTTGGCGCTCTGGCAGCGATGGGACTATGCGGGCCGATGCTGACGCGCTACGGCTCGGATCGCGTGACCAAAGCTTTTGCCGTTGGCGTGGCCTTCTGGCTGATCTTCGTGGCTCTGACCAGCAGCCTCTATCTGGCCGTACCGGCACTGTTTTTGCTGGGTGCCTTCTTTGGCGGTATTGATGTGGCGATGAATGCCAATGCCGTCGCCGTGGAGAAAACACTCGGTCGCGCGCTGATGTCTTCCTCACACGGGTTCTGGAGCCTTGGCGGCTTTGCAGGCAGTGCGCTTGGCAGTTTTTATTTGCGCTATCAGGGTGCGCTCAGCCATGCAGTTCTGGTGAGTGCGATTGCCGGTCTTATCATGGTGATTGCTTTGCCTAAGATGGTGCTCGACCGTCAGCCGCAGAACAGTGAGAAAATTCGTTTCCGTCTACCGAACCAGCCGGTAATCTATCTGATCGGCATGATGGCGCTGTTTGCCATGGTGCCGGAAGGCGCGGTTCTGGACTGGGCAGCGGTTTATATCCAGCAGGCTTTTAACGCAGATCTGACCACAGCGGGTTATGGCTATGCGGCTTTTTCCGCGACTATGGCGCTGGTTCGTTTTCTCGGTGACGGGGTGCGTAACCGCTTCGGCGCGGTGCGCACATTCCGTGTGTCGATTATTATCGCGGCAGCAGGCTTGTTTGTCAGCGGATTTGCACCACATGCATGGATAGCAATCATCGCCTTTGCTTTTGCCGGACTTGGCGTGGCCAATATTGTGCCGATTATTTTCTCGGCAGCAGGCAATCAGAGCGGTATTCATGCAGGCACGGCGCTCAGTCTTGTCACATTAATGGGCTATTCAGGGATTCTGGTTGCGCCGTCGCTGATCGGCTTTGTCGGCGGACATGCCGGTTTTGGACCGGTCTATATGGTGCTGGCGCTGATGCTGGTGGTGGTTTTCATGCTTTCATCGCTCGCAAGTGCCGCAGATCAGAAAAGAGAATAGAAGTTTTATACGCGCTGCTGTAAGACTGTCACAATTGCGGTTCACAAGCTGTTCCGTCACGGTTACGAAACCGCACTGAACCGAAACATTTCTGTCTCACTTTAAGAATGTACGACTATGGCTTCTGATAATCTCCACTATTATGCCCATCCCTTTGCCCGCCGCACATCTGTCGGGGTCAATGTCGGCGGCGTGATTGTTGGCGGTGAGGCGCCGGTGGTTGTGCAATCCATGACCAATACGGATACAGCGGATATTGACGGGACTGTTGCGCAGGTAGCAGCGCTGCATCATGCGGGTTCTGAGTTGGTGCGCATTACGGTCGACCGTGATGAATCGGCTGCGGCCGTGCCGAAAATCCGTGAGCGTCTTGAGCGCCTCGGCCTCAATGTGCCGCTGATCGGTGATTTTCATTATATCGGCCATAAGCTGCTGTCAGACCATCCGGCCTGCGCGGAAGCGCTGGCGAAATATCGTATCAATCCGGGCAATGTCGGTTTCAAAGACAAAAAAGACAAGCAGTTTGCCGAAATTATCGAAATGGCAATTCGCTATGACAAGCCGGTACGTATCGGCGTAAACTGGGGTTCGCTGGATCAGGAAT
>JAIRVW010000061.1 GCA_031253705.1 Brucellaceae bacterium | reverse complement strand
GATCTGTTCCGTGAGGGGCAGGGTGTCGTGGCTGAAGGTCGTTTTACGCCGGATGGCGTTTTTATCGCGGATAATGTTCTGGCGAAGCATGATGAAAATTACATGCCTAAAGATGTCGCCGACAGTCTGAAAGAAAAAGGTGTATGGGAAGGGAACTAAGCGGGTGTCACAATGCCCCTTTCCCGTTCCAACCGGAAGCGTGAATGTTGCAGTCTATTCTGAAGCACAGCATTCAACAGCAGGATAATAATGATGAGCGTTGAAATCGGACATTTCGCACTGGTACTTGCGCTGGCTCTGGCCGTTGTGCAGTCCTTCTTGCCGGTTATCGGGGCAAAGCGGAATGACTTCCGGTTGATGAGTGTTGCCGAACCGTGTGCTGCTGCAGTTTTCGCGCTTGTATTATTGTCCTCTGCAATGCTGGTTCATGCGTATGTGTCCTCGGACTTCTCTGTGCTGAATGTGGTTGAGAATTCGCATTCCCTGAAGCCTTTGCTGTTCAAGATCACTGGTGTCTGGGGTAATCATGAAGGCTCGATGATGCTCTGGGTGCTGATCCTGACATTCTTCAGTGCTTTGGTGGCCGTATTCGGAAATAATCTGCCGAACACTTTGCGCGCGAATGTTCTGGGCGTGCAGGGCTGGATTGCAACTGCATTTCTCAGCTTTATTCTGCTTACTTCCAACCCGTTTATCCGTATCATTCCGGCACCGATTGAGGGGCAGGATCTGAACCCTATCCTGCAGGATGTCGGCCTCGCAATTCATCCGCCTCTGCTCTATCTGGGCTATGTCGGATTTTCCGTCTGCTTCTCCTTTGCTGTTGCGGCGCTGATTGACGGCCGTATCGATGCCGCATGGGCACGCTGGGTGCGTCCGTGGACTTTGACCGCATGGGTGTTCCTCACCGGCGGTATTTCAATGGGCTCTTACTGGGCTTATTATGAACTGGGCTGGGGCGGCTGGTGGTTCTGGGATCCGGTTGAAAATGCATCTTTCATGCCATGGCTGATCGGTACCGCATTGCTGCACTCTGCGATTGTGATGGAAAAACGCGGTGCTTTGAAAATCTGGACGATTTTGCTGGCTTTGCTGACTTTCTCATTGTCACTGCTTGGTGCGTTTCTGGTACGCTCAGGCGTGCTGACTTCGGTACACAGCTTTGCCACCGATCCGGGACGCGGCTTGTTCATTCTTGCCATTCTGGTGTTTTTTATCGGCGGCTCTCTCACGCTTTTTGCATTGCGTGCGCAGACATTGACAACCGGCACGATGTTTCAGCCGGTGTCGCGTGAAGGTGCATTGGTGCTGAACAATCTGTTCCTGAGCACTGCAACCGCAACCGTGCTGATTGGTACTCTTTATCCGCTTTTGCTGGAAGCAATGACCGGCACGAAAATTTCTGTCGGTGCGCCGTTCTTTAATATGACATTCGGCCCGCTGATGATTCCGCTGCTGGCAGCCGTTCCTTTCGGGCCTCTGCTGGCATGGAAACGCGGTGATCTTTATGCCGTTGCACAGCGCCTGATGTGGGTTTTCGGCCTGTCGCTTATTGTCGTGGGGCTGGTCTTATTACTGATTGATCCGCGTGCCGTCTGGGCTGCCTTTGGTATTGGTCTGGCCGTATGGGTCGTGCTTGGCAGTCTGATGGACATTGTGACCAAGGCCGGTTTTGGTAAGGTGGAACTTTCTCGTGCATTCCCGCGTTTGCTTGGATTGCCGCGCTCGGTTTTTGGTACGGCACTGGCACATATGGGGCTTGGCGTTACGCTGATGGGAATTGTTGTCGTCACCAGTTTTGGCACAGAGCAGGTAGTCAAAATGAAAGAGGGGGAAAGCGTCGCTTTCTCCGGCTATCAGCTGCGCTATGACGGACAGAAACCTTTCTCCGGTTCAAACTATACGGAAGATCAGGGGCTGTTTTCTCTGCTGAACAGCGATGGCAAGGTGATTGGCAACATCACGGCTGCCAAACGTTTCTATCCGGCACGTAATATGCCGACGACAGAAGCCGGTATTCTGACTCGTGGTGTGAACCAGTATTATGTGGCGCTTGGCGATGCACTGGAAGGCGGCGGTATGGTTGTGCGCCTTTGGTGGAAGCCGTTGGTAACACTGATCTGGCTTGGTACATTGGTTATGATCTTCGGCGGGCTGTTGTCGCTGATGGATCGGCGTCTGCGTGTCGGTGCGCCGGCAAAAGCAAAGAAAGTGCTTAAAGCGGCTGACGGAGTAGCGTGATGTTTATAACTAAAACTTTCACCCGTTTATGCCGCACATTTCTGATGGTCTTCTGTCTGGCGGTTGCAGGACTGACATCTGCCGGTATTTCGCAGGCATGGGCAGTTAATCCGGATGAAGTTCTGTCCGATCCTGCACTGGAAAAACGCGCGCGTGATTTGTCTGCCGGTCTGCGTTGCATGGTGTGTCAGAACCAGTCGATTGATGATTCCGATGCCGATCTCGCACGCGATCTGCGTATGTTGGTGCGCGAAAGACTGGTGCAGGGCGACAGTGACGAACAAGTGCTGGATTTTCTGGTTTCCCGTTACGGCGAATTCGTACTTCTCAAGCCGCGCCTTGAAAAGCGGACAATCATCCGGTGGAGCTTTCCGGTTCTGATCCTGATTACCGGTATCAGCATTATCTGGTTCACGCGTCGCAAGGCCGGTATTTCGCAGCCGCAGATTGTGCCTTTAAATGAAGAAGAAAAGCAGCGTTTGCAGAAGCTGCTTGATGGTCAGTAACAACACGACCAAACCTTACGAAAAATTCATCTTTCAGAAATTATCCGGTAATGTTCGGTAAGCTATCTCTTGTCAGGAATAATTGATAATCTGTTGCAGGTTATCTGCCCTCTCAGGAGATATTTTATGTCTGATATCAAGTCATCTTCCCGCCGTCCGCTGAGCCGTATTTTCCTCTCCGCCGCTCTGGCCGGTACAATGCTGGCGACCGGCCCTCTGGCATCCATGTCGACTGCACAGGCAGCTCCTGTCAGCGTTACTGCGCAGGCGCAGCCGGGCTTTTCTGAGCTGGTTGAAAAAGTTCGTCCTGCCGTTGTCAGTGTGCGTGTGAAGAGTGATGCACAGACTGCACGTAATGATCGCGGACAGTTCTCCGGCGGCAACGGTCTTGATCAGCTGCCTGATGGCCATCCGCTGAAGCGCTTCTTCAAAGAATTCGGCAATCCGTATGGCCCTGACGGTGATCAGACACGTCCGAACAAGCGCCAGAAGCGCGGTGATCGCGGCCATGCCCGTCCGTTCGCTCAGGGCTCAGGTTTTTTCATTTCTGAAGATGGTTATGTGGTTACCAATAACCACGTTGTGACCGACGGCGACTCTTTCTCTGTTGTGATGGATGACGGCACGGAACTCGATGCCAAACTGATCGGCACGGATGCCCGTACAGACCTTGCCGTGCTCAAAGTTGATGACAAGCGCAAATTTACCTATGTGGCATTCGATGATGACAGCACCGTCAAAGTCGGCGACTGGGTTGTGGCAGTCGGTAATCCGTTTGGTCTTGGCGGCACAGTAACTGCCGGTATCGTTTCTGCCCGCGGCCGTGATATCGGTGCAGGCCCTTACGATGATTTCATCCAGATCGATGCGGCGGTTAACAAGGGTAACTCCGGTGGTCCTGCTTTTGACCTGTCGGGTAAGGTTGTCGGTATTAACACCGCAATCTTCTCACCATCGGGCGGCAGTGTTGGTATCGCCTTTGCAATTCCGGCATCCACAGCCAGCAAGGTTGTCGATCAGCTGATCAAGAAGGGCTCGGTTGAGCGCGGCTGGATCGGTGTGCAAATTCAGCCGGTGACCAAGGAAATCGCAGATTCGCTCGGTCTTGCTGAAGATAAAGGCGCAATCGTTGCCGAACCTCAGGCTGACGGTCCTGCCGCTAAGGCCGGTATTGTTGCCGGTGATGTGATCACGGCGGTTAATGATGAAACCGTAAAAGATCCGCGCGATCTGGCAAAGAAGATTGCAGCCATTAACCCGGGTGAAAAGGCGAACCTTTCCGTATGGCGTAAGGGCAAGGCTGAAACTGTCAGCATTGAAATTAAAGCCTATCCTGATGATCAGAAGCAGGGCGATAAGAACTCCGGTTCTTCATCCGGAAGCAGTGAAACGCTCGATGATTACGGCCTCACAGTCACACCGGATGACAGCGGCAAGGGTGTTGTTGTAACCGATGTTGATCCTGACAGTGATGCTGCTGACAAGGGCGTACGCGCCGGTGACACCATTGTGACCGTGAACAACAAGGATGTGAAGTCGGCCGCAGACATTAATGCAGCCATCAAGGATGCAGTTAAGAATGGTCGTAAAGCAGTTCTGCTGCAGGTTCAGCGTAATGGCCAGAACAGCTTTGTAGCATTGCCGATTGATCAGGGCTGACCTGATTAATGTAAATTGAACAAAGCAAAGGCGGTGCTTTTATAGTGCCGCCTTTTCAACTATTGACTATGCTTGTGCTTATCTCCGGAATGAGGGTCGCTGATGCGTATTTTGATTATTGAAGATGACCGCGAAGCGGCTCGTTATCTTGAGAAAGCTTTCGCTGAAGCCGGACATATTGCTGATGTCGCCGGTGACGGTGAAACCGGCTATACGCTTGCAGAGAATAATCATTATGACGTGCTGATCATTGACCGGATGCTGCCGAAGCGTGACGGGCTTTCTGTCATCGCCGGATTGCGTGCTCAGGGACAAACCACACCGGCACTTATTCTTTCCGCGCTCGGGCAGGTCGATGACCGTGTGACAGGCTTACGTGCTGGCGGTGATGACTATCTCACCAAGCCTTATGCATTTTCAGAGCTTCTGGCACGGGTTGAAGTTTTGCAGCGTCGTGTCAGCCCGAAAGAAGCGGATACGGTTTATCGCGTGAGCGATCTGGAACTTGACCGTCTGTCCCATACGGCGCGCCGTGCAGGCACCGATATTAATCTGCAGCCACGTGAGTTTCGCCTGCTGGAATATCTGATGCGTCATGCAGGGCAGGTGGTAACCCGTACCATGCTGCTGGAAAATGTCTGGGATTATCATTTCGATCCGCAGACCAATGTGATCGATGTGCATATTTCGCGCCTGCGCTCCAAAATCGAAAAAGATTTTGACGAGCCCTTGCTGCATACCGTGCGCGGCGCAGGCTATATGCTGAAGGCGGGAGCGCCTGCCGCTAAAACTAAAACGGCAGACAGCCAATGATGAGCCGTCTGAGCGCATTGCTGAGCACAACAGCCGTCCGGTTATCGGCGTTATATCTGCTGTTGTTTTTACTCAGTGCGATGGCGCTGTTCTTCTATATGACCAATCTTTCGGTCAATTTTCTCACGGCACAAACACAAAAAGCCCTGCTGGATGAGGTGACCAGTGTCACGTCATCTTATGAGCGGGGCAGCATTCCGCTGCTGGTACGTACCATCGACCGGCGCTCCCGTCAGCCCGGTGCTTTCCTCTATCTGATTGCTGATCCTGCAGGTCGTATCCTCACAGGCAATGTCGAGAGCCTTGAGCCGGGTGTGCTGGATATTAATGGCATGACGGATCGCCCGTTCACTTATATGCGCTATGGCGAACAGGGGAGCGCCGAGAAGCATAAGGCGATTGCGATTGTCTTTGCCATACCGAACGGTATGCGGGTTTTGATCGGCCGTGACCTGAGCGAGCCGGAATTGTTCCGCGATATTATGCGCCGCGCATTGGTACTGGCGCTAGGCATTATGGCGATCGGCGCTTTTCTGATCTGGTATTTTGTCGGGCGCAGGGCTTTGGTACGGCTCAAGCAGGTTTCCAGTTCTTCACAGCGGATTATGGCCGGTGATCTCGGCGAGCGTTTGCCGGTTAGCGGCTCCGGTGATGAATTTGACCGGCTGTCTGTCAATCTGAACGCCATGCTCGGACGGATTGAAGAACTGAATGACGGGCTGAAACATGTCTCGGATAATATTGCCCATGATCTGAAAACCCCGCTCACCCGATTGCGCAACAAGGCAGAAGCCACATTATCCGGTCAGAAAGACAATACGGAATATCGTGCGGCGCTTGAGGATATTATTGCCGAGTCCGATCAGCTGATCCGCACATTTAATGCGATCCTGATGATCTCCCGTCTTGAAGCCGGATATTCGTCAGAGAATATGGAAGTGCTGCCGGTCAATCCGATCCTGCATGATGTGGCCGAGCTTTATGAGCCGGTGGCGGAAGATGCAGGGCTGGAGCTTGTGGTTGAAGCCGGTGAAGATATCAGCCTGCGGATCAATCGTGAGCTGGTTGGTCAGACCATTTCGAATCTGATTGATAATGCGATCAAATATTCACCGGTTGCCGGTGAGGACG
>JAIRVW010000328.1 GCA_031253705.1 Brucellaceae bacterium | reverse complement strand
CACTGGAAAAGAAGCACGATGCACTGGAAAAGGAAATTTCCGACGCCGCAGCATTGCCAGCAACTGATACGCTGACGATTGCCGATCTCAAACGCAAGAAGCTTCATCTGAAAGAACAGATTGAAAAGCTTAAAACGCAGGTCACCCGACATTAAAGCACGAGAAACTGTAGCATACAGTTTGATACAGAACCGCCGGTAGGGCAGGCTCTGAGCGATGAGGTGCAGGCCGGATATCAGGCCCGCACCGGTTTTTTATTTTACATTATTTATTGATGAGAGCATTTCTCGCAAAAATGCTCCGGAATTTCCGCCGTTGAAGGGCGGATATCTCAAATTCCCGTTTTAGCTGGTTCAGGCTCTTCAGAGACTGTTTTATCTTCATGTGCGGCTTCCGAGCGCGGATCCAGCAGCACGCTTTCCTGCGTGGCAGGGCGTTCCGCAGCCATGCTCTGGAACTGTTCTTTTTCCGATGGCAGCGGGGAGGCGCGTTTGCGCGAACGCAGCATCGCATAACCGGCAATAGCAATATGTGAAACTGCGGTGACCAGAAACAGACCGGCAGGCCAGAGATTATTCATCGCCTCAGCGGCAATCAAAGGTCCGAGCATGGTGCCGAAGCCGTAGAGCAGCAGCAGACCACCGGAAACCTTGACGAAAGTTTCAGGTGTGGCGTGGTCATTGGCATGAGCAACGGCAACCGGATAAATCGCATAGGCGAGAGAGCCGTAAAGCGCGGTCATGATCAGAATGAGTATGCCGTTGCTCGGTGCAATGGCAAAAATCAGAAAGCCGATCAGCGCTGCCGAACCTGCAACACTGGCCATGACATAGCGGCGGTCGATACGGTCGGAAAAGCGGCCGACCGGTATCTGCATCACCGCACCGGCAGCGATGGTGAAACTGACCATCAGCGCGATTGTGGTGGTGGGAATGCCGCTTTGCGAGCCGAAGACCGCGCCGAGGGTACCCCATGCACCATTGGCAATGCCGATCAGAATAACGCTGACAAAGGCGACCGGTGAATTGGCATAGAGTTTTTTCAGGTCAAGCTGCACTTCGGTCAGCGGGCGCGGGGATGAAGCTTTGGAAGCTGCGGTCGGCAGCAATGCAAGGCAGAAGAAAATCGCGGCGATCATAAACAGCGAGTGACCTTTGATATCGCCGGTTGTCACCAGCATCTGGCCGCTCATAACTGCCCCGTAATTGACCATCATATAGAGGCCGAAAATCTTACCGCGTGTTTCATTGGTGGCTTTTTCATTGAGCCAGCTTTCAATGACCATGAAAATACCGGCCATAGCAAAACCGGTAATGGCACGCAGTACCACCCAGATTTTAGCATCGACCATCAGGCCGGTCAGCAGAACCACAATGGCGGCTGTTGAAGCGAAAAAGCCGAATGCCCGCACATGGCCTGCGCGGCGCACGAGGCGGGGCGCGAAGATACAGCCGGCGACAAAACCGCCTGCCCATGTTGTACCGATCATACCCAGTGCGGTGACTGAGAAGCCCTCCGCATTTCCGCGCAATGGCAATAAGAGGCCGTGCAGACCGGAGCCGATCAGCAGAAAAGCGGTGCCTAAAAGCAGTGCGAAAATCTGGACATAGGAACGGAACACGCAGAATCCCTTTTTATAACCGGCCTTTTAGTAAGCTATGAAACCTGTTTGCCGGAAAGTGCAATACAAGATTTTTGACAGGCGCTTATTCGTTACAGCTATGCTGGCCTATCCGTGAAAAGAGCGCAAGACTTTGGCGGCGCTTTTGGCCTGAGCTTTGTCTGGGAACGGTTGACCGATATAAAAATAGTCCCTGCTTTGAGGGCAGGGACTATGAGAACATTATCACTTATGACGAGTTTACAGGCGGAATAATGCCTCTGCGGCAGCCCGGCTGCGGTTCCGGTCATTACGGTCTGTTTCAAGACGGCGGATTTCTGCTTTGAGCAGAGCAATACGATTGTCGATTTCGGCGGCTGAGAGCAGGGTGACATCCTCACCGATATGGTGGCTGAAGGCTGGTTGTTCCTGCGCATCATTATCAAAGAACATGGCGTTTTCCTCACTTCCTGCTGCAGCCTGTCCTCGGCAGCTTTCAATATGGTTCGCAATATTCGTGTCACATCGGCCTTTAAATACGGGGCAGATATGCCACATAAGTTTTCAGCATCTCATAAACCTGCATTATTAGCGATATAGATTTTTATCCGTTGCATCTTTTCAGCATAATATGGCTAGATCAGGGAAAGTGGTTTGCGGCGGATCAGATAATTCAAGGAGCGGATATGACGACTGAACTTGCGTCTCAGATGATGGCAATTGCGATTGAACAGGCCGGTGCTCCATCGGTGCTGAAACCTGTCAAACGCTCAGTACCGCATCCGGGCAAAGGTGAAATTCTGATCCGTGTGAAAGCTGCCGGTGTGAACCGTCCCGATGTGCTGCAAAGACAGGGTCATTATCCGGTACCTGCCGGTGCCTCCGATCTGCCGGGGCTGGAAGTGGCCGGTGATGTGGTG
>JAIRVW010000428.1 GCA_031253705.1 Brucellaceae bacterium | reverse complement strand
ACGCAACTGGCTGTTTATCATCCTTGGTGCGGTGCTGCTGGCGATTCTGACATGGGGCATTGCGCAATTTTTGCCGCCTTATTACCGCTCCGAAGCGCGTATTCTCATTGAAGCACGGGAATCTGTTTTTACCCGCCCGAATGCAGGCTCGGAGGCTGATCGTCCTCTGCTTGATCCGGAAGCGGTCAAGTCTCAGGTTGAGCTGGTCGGCTCTGCGAAAATTCTCGCCAAAGTCGCAACCGATCTGAAGCTTGAGGACTATGCGGAATTTTATCCGAAAACCATGTCCCCGCTGAAACAGGTTTTGGTGCTGCTGGGCTTGCGGCCTGATCCGCGCAATATTCCGGTTTCTGATCAGGTTCTCACCCGTATGCGTGAGAATTTGCAGATTTATAATGTGACCGGTTCGCGGGTGATCGTCGTGGAATTTGTGGCGAAGAACCCGCAAATTGCCGCTGAAGTCGCCAATAAAATTGCCGATGAGTATATTGCAACACAGACCGCCGCCAAGCGCCAGATCACCGGCGATGCAACCGGCTGGCTGGAGCCGGAAATTGAACAGCTGACAAAACGGGTACGTGACGCTGAGACGAAGGTCGCTGATTTCCGTGCCGCAACGGATTTGCTGAATACCAGCAGCAATACCTCGCTTGCCACGCAGCAAATGTCGGATATTTCCACGGAACTGTCCCGTCTCAAAGCGCAGCGTGCGGCCAGCGAAGCCAAAGCTGAGAGCATTCGTGCTGCGCTTAAAAAAGGCGTGCCGGTCAATAGTCTGCCGGAAGTGATGTCATCAGGTATTATGCAGCAGCTCAATGAGCGCCGCGGTGCATTGATGGCGGATATTGCTAATCTGTCGACCACTTTGCTGGACGGCCATCCGCGCCTTCAGGGGTTGCGTGCGCAGCTCGCTGATCTCGACCGGCAAATCCGGCAGGAAGGCAATACGATTCTCAAAAGCCTCGATAATGAGGTGACGACTGCCCGCAGCCTTGAGCAGGAGCAGACCCGTGAACTCAACCGTCTGAAAGCACAGGCCGCCGAGGCCGGCAGTAAAGAGGTTGAGCTGCGTGCACTGGAGCGTGAGGCTGCCGCCGCACGGGATTTGCTGCAGACCTATATGGCGCGTTACCGTGAGGCTGCCAGCCGCACAGATCGTATTGCGCCGCCTGCCGATGCACGGATTTTCTCTCCGGCAACGGTCGCCGGTGAGCCTTATTTCCCTAAAGTCCTGCCTATGGTCAGCATGAGCTTTGTGGCGGGCTTGTTGTTATTGTCTGTTTTTGTACTGCTGCGCGAGCTGTTCAGCGGACGGGCACTGACTGCGGCACGTCCTGTCAGAACTGTCAGGGGACAAAATCTCTGGGGTGATGAAGATTATCGCGAAGCAGATATTTCCACGCCGCAAGACAATAAGACTGCACATAATAAAGCCGTACTGATCGACAATAAACAATCAGTACAAGCGGTTTCTGTGCCGGTTTCCGAGAAGCAGACTTCTGAAAATACAGACAAGAATGAGCACCCGATGGCCCGTCCTGAAATTGATGTCGAAACAATTCAGCGCATATATGACAGCTATACGGTTTCTGAAGCTGAGGCAGGAGAAACTAAACCTGATTCAGATGATATCTATGCGCCGAACGGTATTGCTGCGATTGCCAGCCGCCTGATGCTGCAGGAGCGCCGCCGTATCATCCTGATCTCGCCGGAGGGCGATGCAGGTTCCGCAGGCAGTGTGCATTTGCTGCGCGAACTGGCAGACCGCAGTCTGCGCGTTCTGCTGGTGGATATGACCGGTAATGGTGCTGTCAGTCAGGCGATGCTGGATGGCGGTCAGCCTGCAGGGATCACCGATCTGCTGCTCAATGTGAAGCAGTTTACCGATATTATTCACGGCGATCTCTATTCCGATGCCGATGTGATTCCGACCGGTCTGTCCGATCCGAAAGCGGCTATGGCACATGCGGAACGTCTGCCGGTGATTTTTGAAGCGCTGGAAACGGCCTATGATTTTGTGCTGGTGGAAACCGGTGCGTCTTCGGCCGAACAGGCGCTTAATCTCGACAGCGAGGCAACATTATTCGTGATGAATGTGTTCGACACTGAAAGTCAGGTCGTGGCACAGACTGCTCTGGCACTGCATGAAGCCGGACAGGAAGATGTGACCATTCTGATGGTGCCGCATTCGTAAAACCGCTGCCGGAGTAGCAGGAGGCGGTTTTACGCACTTCTCCGTAGCTTGCTGCGTAGTTTCTTTGCCAGCGGCCAGAGATATTTGTTGGTTTTGATACGATAGACAAGGCCTGAGCGCAGCTGATTGAGCGAAGCGTTCAGGCGGCCGGTAAATGTCAGCGCGATATGGCTGTCATAAAGTGGCTGCTCAATATCGCACCAGTCACGCTTATATTTTTCCTCGCCAATGCCGAAGCTGAAATAATCCAGCCTTTCATCAATGGCTTTGGCTATTGTTTCATAAAACAGAAAATCACCGGGGCTGGCGGTCACCAAATCATCATCGGCAAAAGCGCCGAATTCAACAGTCAGACCGCGCTGTATCGGTGCAGGTGCGCCTTCAGGGCTTTGCCAATAGGCGCAGCCGATCACTGCACGCGGTTTGTCTGCAACTTCCAGTACATGCAGGCAATATTGTTTTTGCGTGTCATTTTCCGGTGCGGCAAAGAGGTTCTGGAAGAAATTACCCAGATCGTCACCGGCAAAACTATTGGCGATACCCTGTTGGGCAAAACGCGCAGTTTTCATCGCATAAAAAGCGTCAAATGCAGCCTGATTTTCTGCAGCACCTGTTGCTGTATAAATGCGCCATGAACCGGTTTCATCATAACGGCGGGCATGTTGGCGATGTTTCTTGCGTTTGCGTGATGCATTGCTGCGCTCAAGAATCCGATCAAACTGATCCGGCAAGGACGCCATCAGTGCCGGATTGGGATTGCGCTGATGATTGAGGCCGAGCAGAGGATTGCTGAAACCCAGCCAGTTCTGCATCTGGCGGGTGAGTGAGAGCAGGGCAATATCGGGACGAGCTTCTTTCAGACAGGCAACCAGCGCATTGATATGCTCTTGGGTCACTCGCTCTGAAAAAGCCGGAAACAGCACCGGAAAATTACAATTCGCATGGGAGCCGCCCGCAAAACGTGCAATATGCTGCCGGTTCTGCCTGATCACCTCAAGCGGCAGCAGCAGAGCAGGACTTTCATCAATGAACAGCGCCAGTACGATACAATCAGGATTGACATATTGCTGCCAGAGCTTCAGCCATAATGCGGACTGGGCAATACCATGCACGGTCTTGTCATTGCTTTGCCAGAGCGGCAGAGCATCATCAATTTGCGTATAGCAAATGGTGCGAAACATTCTCAGCGTGCCTTAGGTGGCTGAACCATCCACCACAGCAGATACATGGCAGGCAAAATCCACAAAAAGCCTGTGAAGAAGAAATAAGCCAGCTGTACCCAGACCGAAGACTGGCCGAGATGTGCCACGGCAATAATGGTTGCCAGCAGAGCATAGACTGCAATCAGCACAACAAGCAGAAAAGTTCCGATCAGTTTTTTCAGGCGTACAGGCATGTTTCTCTCTCCGTCTCCACACTCTTATACCAGACAGATATAAATCCGAAACGGTTTTCACCTGCTGTTGTTAACAGCGGGCAGCGGCTGCATGTCACGCGAAGTTTGCTTGTGTTAGTCAACTGCTTGCGGCATGTATCTGCGGGGGAATAAACATTGCTGTACATGCCGTTTTTACACAGGCGGACGCGATGCGGTAATGACAGACTGGAAAAGAAACCGGAGCGGGTGCATGGCCGGAATAACGGGCTGCACGTTCCGGTACGCGGAGCAGAATTGATGATCACAGATTATGCCGCAGAACCGGCGAAACCACAGCTTACAGTGAGCAGTCACGAAAAGAACCGCAGGCTGGTGCGTTGGTGGCTCTATGCGGTTTTTGTGGTGCTGATCGCAATTGTCATGGTGGGCGGTGCCACACGAATGACCGGTTCCGGCCTGTCGATTACCGAGTGGAAGCCGATCCACGGCGTTATTCCGCCGCTGAACCATGCGGAATGGCTGGAAGAATTCGATAAATACCGCCAAATCCCGCAATATCAGCAGATCAATAAAGGCATGGCACTGGAAGAGTTCCAGTTCATTTTCTGGTGGGAATGGGCGCATCGTATGCTGGCGCGCTTTGTCGGCTTTCTGGTGGCAATCCCGCTGATCTTTTTCTGGGTAACCGGTCGTTTGCAGGATGGCCTGAAAGCGCGGATGCTTGGCATTCTGGCGCTGGGCGGTCTGCAGGGCGCGATCGGCTGGTGGATGGTGGCTTCAGGTCTGAGTGTGCTGACATCGGTGAGTCAGTATCGCTTAGCCGTGCATCTGACCATGGCCTGTATCATCATCACGGCAGTGTTTTATGTGGCGCGCGGGCTGGCTGAATATACTGAAAAGCCCGCACAACGGAATTTGCAGCGCTTTGCCGGATGGCTGGTTGTGGCTGTGCTGGTGCAGATTTATCTCGGTGGTCTGGTTGCGGGGCTTCATGCCGGTCTGACCTATAATACATGGCCGCTGATGGATGGCGCGATTATCCCGTCTGATCTGTTCACCAACCAGCCTTATTGGCGCAACCTGTTTGAGAATCCGAAAACAG
>JAIRVW010000394.1 GCA_031253705.1 Brucellaceae bacterium | reverse complement strand
GGCAGATCAGTGGCACTAAGGCAGATTTTAAGCCGGACGGTCAGAATTGTTCTCTCTGCCGCCTCCGCACCTTCCGCCAAATGGCACAAAGTCCGCCATTTTAAAAACATGCTAGAGTTTTATAGTTAATGAACCCTTTTGTCCGGCTGATCAATTTCAGAGCAGCATTCCTGTTTTTATACAGGGTCGTATTTCAGAGCTTCCCCATGCCAAATCAGTGCTACAGATACAGCGTCACCACAATAGAGCCGGCTTAGAATTTTCAGACCTGTTTACGAGCAAAACCGGCCTGCCCGCCAACCAAATGAATGACCTAATCTATTGAAATAAAACACATAATTTAAGGAAACTTCGGTTATTCATTTGAACAGAGCACAATGCTCTATTATATTCTGCTTGTCACAGGGCCGATCAGGTCCTAAAAGCATTATCAGGTTACAGATCTGTCATAGGAATCATTCCCTGTTCAGCGTCCGGTTTATACCCGCGGACAGGCTCTTATCGTGACAGATCAGCACAGAACCTGACGATGAAAATCGTCAGAAAACTGCACAAACCGCATGGAGGGATAATTCCTGAATTATCCGGCGGTGAGCGTAACCGAAGAAGGATTTAAGCTCTGGTACGGTTTGGCCGGCCACAGCTCATAAAGACTGCGGACTATGTGAGAAATCATAATCGGCAATCTGTTATCTGCGGCATCGCGCGTTGTCAGAAACGCTGTAAAAAATGCCGCAACACTTTTGAATTGCTGCATAATTTATCCTTATGGATTTATGCGGCACTATAATCGGCCTGTTTATCAGGTCTTTCGAGGTCGTTTCGATCGGAACCGCTATGGGTCACGCAGACTTGACCATTGCCAGCCTGAAAATCGCGAGTGCCGCAAGGCATCAGCGCGTGAAGGCTGTACTCTGCGTTCCGGCGAACCTTAATTTATCCGGCAATCGCGAATATATACGAACCAGCGCGCATGACGTGTCTCTGGCAGTCTCCCTGTCAGTGTCTCCGGTTCCTCTTGATTTGCGTTTTTCCGCCGGAAGGAAAAACACATATGTCGAACAAAATGCTTATCGATGCCTCCCACCCGGAGGAAACGCGCGTCGTTGTGGTGCGCGGTAACAAGATCGAAGAATTCGATTTTGAATCTGAGCATAAGAAGCAGTTAAAGGGCAATGTTTATCTGGCACGCGTAACCCGCGTTGAGCCATCATTGCAGGCTGCTTTCGTGGAATATGGCGGCAACCGCCACGGCTTCCTCGCTTTCTCCGAAATTCATCCGGATTATTACCAGATTCCGGAAGCTGACCGTAAAGCCCTGCTCGAAGCAGAAGCACGCGCAGCCCGTGACGAAGATGATGAAGAGCGCGAAGAACAACCGCAGCGCCGCAATCGTCGCGGTCATAATGAGCGTCGCGGTTCCGGCCGTAACCGTCGTGGTCACAATGGCCGTGATACTGCAGCAGCTCCGGCTCTGCATGCACCGGAATTTGTCGGTGACTTTGCCGCAGAAGCTCAGGAAGCCTATGCGCAGGCACAGCTCAACGCTGCACAGGAAACCGCTCATGATGAAGCAGATGACAACACATCTGTGATGGCGGCCTCTTCTGACCAGCCGGTTATCCGTGAAAAAGCCCCGCGCAAACAGCACGCATCCGACAGCGATGATGATGACGACGATCATGATGATGAAGATGATCAGGTTGAATCCGTCGGCGCTGAAGATGCGATGGAAGAACTGCCGGGCGGCAACCGCGCTCATCGCAAACATTACAAGATTCAGGAAGTGATCAAGCGCCGCCAGATTATTCTGGTGCAGGTGGTCAAGGAAGAGCGCGGCAATAAAGGCGCGGCTCTCACCACCTATCTATCACTTGCCGGTCGCTATTCCGTATTGATGCCGAACACTGCACGTGGTGGCGGTATCTCGCGCAAAATCACCAATATTCAGGATCGTAAGCGCCTGAAAGATATCGTCAAGGAACTCGAAGTGCCGCAGGGCATGGGCGTAATCCTGCGTACTGCCGGTGCCAACCGCACCAAGGCGGAAGTACGCCGTGACTATGAATATCTGATGCGCATGTGGGATAATGTCCGTCAGCTGACCATGCAGTCGCAGGCGCCGGCCCTCGTCTATGAAGAAGGCAATCTGATCAAGCGCTCGATCCGCGATCTTTATAATAAAGACATCACGGATATTCTGGTTGCCGGTGAAACCGGTTACCGCGAAGCCAAAGATTTTATGCGGATGCTGATGCCGACCCATGCGCGCGTCGTTCAGCCATACCGCGAAACCACGCCGATCTTTGCCCGCAACGGCATTGAAGCTCAGCTCGACCGTATGCTGCATCCGCAGGTCACGCTGAAATCCGGCGGCTATATCATCATCAACCAGACTGAAGCTCTGGTTGCGGTTGACGTGAACTCCGGTCGCTCAACCCGTGAAAATTCGATTGAAGAAACTGCATTGCAGACCAATCTGGAAGCCGCGGAAGAAGTGGCTCGCCAGCTGCGTCTGCGTGATCTTGCCGGTCTGGTTGTGGTTGACTTCATTGATATGGAAGAAAAGCGCAACAATCGTGCCGTTGAAAAACGCATGAAAGATTGCCTGAAAGATGACCGCGCCCGTATTCAGGTTGGCCGCATCTCGCATTTCGGCCTTCTGGAAATGTCGCGTCAGCGTATCCGAGCATCCGTGCTGGAAAGCACCATGCAGCCTTGCCCGCATTGCGCAGGCACCGGACTGATCCGCTCGGATTCATCGATGGCGCTCCATGTGATCCGCTCGATCGAAGAATTCCTGCAGCGCAATTC
This sequence comes from Brucellaceae bacterium, assembly GCA_031253705.1. GTDB lineage: Bacteria > Pseudomonadota > Alphaproteobacteria > Rhizobiales > Rhizobiaceae > Pseudochrobactrum. Next base: position 4,918 of record JAIRVW010000394.1, on the reverse strand, counting down.
GCAGAACAATATTACCGTTCGTGCGCCACAGGCGACTGCGCTTTATGTGCTGAACCACAAACGTCATCTGCTTGCAGAAATGGAAAGCCGCTTCGGCCTTACTATTGAGCTGCAGATTGATGAGACTGTCGGTCATCAGCATCTTGCCATTGATAAAGGCACACCGGCTGCAGGTCCTGTTAATCCGGTTCCGCAGACCATCCAGTTCATGCCTTATGACGAGGAAAATGATCCGGAAATCATCGACATTGAAGATGAGGCTGAAACAGAAGCCGGCTCTTCCGATGAAGATAATGCACGTGACGATTCCGGCGATGACCGTAAGCGCAGCCGCCGTCGCCGCCGCCGCCGAGGTGCACGCGAACGCGATGCCTCAGATACACAGGGCGATAACGCCTCTGACGATGATGACAGCGACGATAATGACTCGGATGATGCAACATCGCAGTCCGAAGAAGATCGCCGTAAGAAACGCCGTCGCGGCCGTCGTGGCGGACGCAAGAACCGTCGTGGTGAATATGACAATGACAGCCGTATGCCTGCGGTGGAATTTGTCGGCTTCAGCCGTGATGAAGCTGTCACCCGTCTGAATGCTGTAAAACAGGCCGCTAAAAAGGCTGCAGCTCCCCTGCCGTCGCCGGAATTTGTCGGCTTCAACCCGCAGGCCAAAGCTGCCGCTCCGGTTGCTCCGGCAAAGCAGGAAGCACCGGCTAAAGTTGAAGCAGCACCTGTGGTAACAGAGGCTCCGGCTGAAACAGACAAGAAAGCTGCCAAACCTGCCCGCAAACGCGCAGCCAAGCCGCGCGGTGCAAAAGCAGCAGCGGAAGCCGTAGCAGAAACTGTGGTTGAAGTTGCAGAACCTGCCGCTGAGCCGGTTGTCGCTGCAGCGGAAGCCGAAACGGTTGCTGATGAAGCACCGGCAAAAACCACCCGCAAAAAGGCAGCGGAGAAACCGGCCAAACCGGCTCGCAAGCCGCGTGCGAAAAAGACCGCTGAACCGGCTGCTGAAGCTACTGCCGAAACACAGGCTGAAGCGGTTGAAGCGGTAGTCGTATCTGAACCTGCAGGCGAGCCGCAGCCTGAGAAGCCAGCCCGTGCCCGCAAGAGCACACAGGAAGCTTCCAAGCCGGTTGTGACCTCGCAGCGCGGCCAGTCTGAAAGCAAAGAAGAACCAGCCGAACAGCCGAAGCGCGGCGGCTGGTGGCAGAAAAAGGGCTTCTTTTAAGCCTTACCGATAAGCTATAAAATAAAAAAGCCGCCGGAATTTCCGGCGGCTTTTTTGTATTTGCCATTTGCATTTGCCGGATACTGAAACAGCATCCCAAATGGCAGAGTTCAGAGCCAACCTTCCAGACGGCGCATGGCTTCACGCATTTCATCAGCGGTGCCCGCATAGGAAAAACGCATGGTGCGGTGGCCTTCCAGTGGATCAAAATCCAGCCCCGGTGTTGCTGCCACATTAATCTCGGCAATCATCTTGCGGGCGAAGGCCATACTATCATTGGTGAAGCGGGACACATCGCAATAGGCGTAGAATGCACCATCCATAGGTGCCGCCAGTGTCAGCCCCATTTTCGGCAGATGTTCACCAAGGATCGACCGGTTCAGCGCATAACGTTGCTTGATGATATCCAGTTCTTCCGTTGCCTTAAAGGCTTCAATCGCTGCAATCTGCGACAATTCCGGTGCGGAAATATACAGGCTTTGCGCAATCCGTTCATTCGGACGCACAGCCGCTTCCGGCAACACCATCCAGCCGATACGCCAGCCGGTCATGCAATAATATTTGGAGAAAGAGTTGATTACCGTGACATTGTCATCAAAAGCCAGCGCTGTCTGATCCGGCCGGTCATAGGTCAGGCGATGATAAATCTCATCGGAAATCACACGGATATTGCGTTCACGTGCAGCTTCCAGAATAGCTTTCAGCTCTTCATCTTCGATAATCGCACCGGTCGGATTGGCAGGACTTGCAAACAACACGCCCTTCAGCGGCTTTTCCTCATGCGCGGCAATCAGGCTTTCGGCAGTTAAATTTGCGCTTTTTCCTTCAGTGCCGATTTCAACAACTTCAACACCAAGCGCTTTGAGAATATTGCGATAGGCAGGATATCCCGGACGGGTAATCGCCACGCGGTCACCCGCATCGAAATAGGTCAGAAAAGCCAGATTGAAAGCAGCCGATGAACCGGTCGTCACAGCAATGCGCTGCGGACTGACTTCAACGCCATATTGATCGGCATAATGGGCGGCAATAGCCTCGCGCAAACCGATCAGGCCGAGCGCATCCGTATAACCGATTTTGCCGTCAATAAGCGCTTTTTGCGCTGCTTCACGCACACGTAACGGTGCCGGATCGGCTGGCTGTCCGACAGCCATGGAAATCATCGGCGCGCCTTCAGCACGCCGTCTGTTGGCCTCGGCCAGCACATCCATAGCGTGAAACGGATCAACTTCGCTCCGGCGGGAAAAAACTCTCACTTTGCAGCCCTCAAAATACTCTCAGAATCAGCGCAATCACGCTGCCACTCTGATCCACATCTGAAACAGGGCTGATGCATAGCCCGAACATAAAGCTGCAACAACTGTCAAATCATCATCCTGAGACAGGCTGATCAGAGCAATCTGATTGTTTCTTAAGCCTGTCTTCAGTTCAGGTCATAAAAAAGGCCGGAAATGCAAGGAAGAGAATGTGCAGATTATATAGTTCCGTTATTAGCGCGCTGTAAGCTAAAACAGCATTATAATGAATGCAGCTGATTCACGCCCTGAATAAACTTTGATGAAACAGGATTTTATTGATGGCCGAAACCGCCCTTCTCCGTTCTGCACCTGCGCCGCAACCGGCAGCACGTGTGCCGGTTCATGCCCGCAATAGTCAAAGCCGGATGCTGCACCTGCCGCTTTCCCTGATGATTTCCGCCGCTATACTGGCAAGCTCTGTATTGACGGCTTCAGCACAGTCGCGTTCGGTTCCGGTGGTGCGTGATGCGGAGATTGAGGCGCTTGTAACTGATTATACAACGCCGATTCTCAATGCAGCCGGTTTAGGCAAAAAGCGGATCGGTACGATTCTCGTCAACAGCCCGAGCTTCAACGCTTTTGTCGATGGCCGTCGTATTTTCATCAATACCGGCGCTCTGCTGCAATCCGAGACACCTAATGAAATCATCGGCGTGATCGCCCACGAAACCGGTCACCTTGCAGGCGGCCATCAGGATCGTCTGCGTGAACAGCTGAAACAAGCCAAGACCATGGCCGTGATTGGTATGTTGCTCGGCCTTGGCGCGGGGATTGCCGGTGCGGCTACCCGTAACAGCGCCATTGCCGGCGCAGGCGGCGGTATTGCAGCAGGCGGCGGTGAAGTTGCTATGCGCAGCCTGCTGTCTTATCAGCGCTCGGAAGAAGCGGCCGCTGACCGTTCAGCAATCAACTATCTCAACAAGACAGGCCAGTCTGCCAAAGGCATGCTGACAACCTTTGAGCGTTTTGCCAGCGCCCTGTCGATCAGCGGCACGCAGGTCGATGCCTACCGCATCAGCCACCCGCTGCCGCGTGATCGTATTGCCAATCTGGAAACGCTTGCCCGTCAGAGCCCTTATTTCGAAAAGAAAGATCCGGAAGCCCTGCAGATCCGTCATGATCTGGCACGGGCAAAAATCGCGGCCTATTCCGGCGGCCTCGGCTCTATCCAGCGCATCTTCCGTAATAATCCGCGTGGCTTGGGCGCGCGTTACGGCGATGCGATTTACACCTATCTCAACGGCAATGCCCGCAATGCAATTCCTAAAATCGATGCGCTGATCAAAGAACAGCCGAAGAACCCTTATTTCCGCGAAATGAAGGGCGAAATTCTGCTCAAGGCCAATAATCCGGCCGGTGCGGCAGCGGAGTTCAAACAGGCAGCAGCACTTGATCCGCGCAAATCCAGCCTGATCCGCATGAGCTATGGCCGTGCTTTGATGCTGACCGGTAATAAAGCCAATATGCAGGCCGCGATTACGGAACTCAAAGCCGGTGTTGCACGCGATCCCGAATTTTCTGAAGGCTACGGTTATCTGGCGCAGGCCTATGGCCAGTCCGGCCAGATGGGGCTTGCCGATCTGGCAACTGCCGATCAGCATTATTATGCAGGCCGCGTTAATGAAGCCAAGATTTTTGCCACCCGCGCCCAGACCCGCCTGAAATCCGGCTCGCCGGACTGGCTGCGGGCGCAGGACATCATTAATACCAAAAGTCCGAAACAATAGAGCGTACGCGTAAAAGTGTGAAACGGTTTTCGGACAAGATATACGTCGAAACAAACAGCTGGAACGGTTCTGCGTTTCAACATTAACCGGAACCGCTCTAAACCAACATGGTAGCCCGTTTTGCGGGAAAACCGATCTCTGACCCCAAACTATAAGGCCGGTTCATCCGGAGATATCCTATGACCATTCATTTCAAGCGCCGTTTAGCCTCCACAGTTTTCGGCGCCGCTGCTCTGGTTTCAGCCGTTGCAGTTTCTCACGCGCAGGAAGCGAAACCGCTTGATAAAGCCGCGGTTGAAAAGATCATCCGCGAATATCTTCTGGAAAATCCGGAAGTGCTGCTCGAAGTGCAGGATGCTCTGGAGGAAAAGCAATCCGCTTCCGCCCGCGAAAATCAGACCAAAATCATTTCAGAAAATCATGATTCGATTTTCAACGACCCGAATGATGCCGTTTACGGTAATCCTAAGGGTGATGTGACCATCGTTGAATTCTACGATTACAATTGCGGCTACTGCAAACGCGCAATGCCGGATATGCAGGCTCTGCTGAAGGCTGATCCGAACCTGCGCTTTGTGCTCAAAGAATTCCCGATTCTCGGTCCGGATTCCATGCGCACCCATCTGGTTGCCCAGGCATTCAAGCGCTTAATGCCTGAAAAATATATG
>JAIRVW010000361.1 GCA_031253705.1 Brucellaceae bacterium | reverse complement strand
ATCGGGGTCATTTCAATATTATTGAGCAACTGGGTAATATATTGGCCGTCAATATTGGCAATAATGGATGACGTATTTTTCTGCGCGCGGAAGGTGAGAGTCGGGTGATCAGGTGCCATGCTGGTGCCTGGTTGCAAAGCCAGCTTGTCGCCATAGAAATTCATCGGCGCCAGAGGTTTTTCTTTGCTGCCATAGACGGTGCTGCACCGTACAATATCGCGGTCGGCAACATAGAGTGAGCGGACAAAAGATGTTGTGGCAGTTTGCAGGCGAAGTGTTTCGATGATTTCAGAGCACGGCCTGTCGACCAGTAAGGCGGTTTCGTCGGTCAGCTGTTTGGCATTATCCAGAATGCCGTTGAGATGGTCGATGATCGCCTGACTGGCGGTGTCGGATTTTTTATAGAGTGTTGTTTCTGCCTGCCAGAATAATAGCGGCACGCCCAGAAGCAGGGGCGTGAAAAAGGCTAGCAGAACAATGAAAATATGCCCTGCTACGTATTTGTTTCTGCGAAATTTAAACTTACGACGCCAAACCATTATAACTGGCTTTCAAATACATTTTATCTTTTCTTTCTTACATGCAAACCTTTAGGATTCAGTATAAGATATGGTCGTAAAATTTAACATATTGAATTTGTTATTCCTATAAATCAATATATTAAGAAGATATAGGCGGGAAACGGGATTGGTCAAATAAAGAGCGTTGTTAAAGCGGCGTATTTATTTAATCTTTTTTATCGTGGCTGCGTCCGGTCATTATGTCCGGACAGGAATGAAAACGGCAGAAAAATACTTAAAACGCATGCCGTTTTTAAATGGCCGTAACTTCGGAATATGCCTTTAATATCCGCTTGACTTCATATGTCTGTGCTGTCTTTATCGGGCTTGCGCGGGCAGTGATTTACGTATTTTCGTCACGCGCTTTTTTAATTGCAGAACTGAAATGACAGGGCCGAGATTGCTGACTTTCTTTGTCGTTAATCACATGATGGAACATTTCTCAGGACTCGACATCGGCTAGTCTTCGCCGTTGCGGGGCTGATGCCCTTTCTGCACGTTTAAATCTCAATCATTCTTCTATGTCGCAATGTGTATGTCCTGTTCGCAGGCGCATTGTGTTCGCTCTCATCCGGCATGAAGTCTTGTGTCGGACGGAGTGTGTTATCTGGTTTTCTGTCGTGCAGGCGGATTACCGGACTGAATGGTTTTGATCCCGTGCTGTTTGCCATAGGCGAATAGTCCCGCACTTATTTTCATTTTCAAACAGGCTCACTGTATTCCTCACTGGTTTACCGATGCATCGGTACGCCGTGCGATTTGCTGCGCCTGTCTTTCCCCGTAATCAAAGGAGAAACCAGTGCATCTGACACCTCATGAAACTGACAAGCTGATGCTTGTGACCACCGGACAATTGGCGCAGCGCCGTCTCGCCCGCGGGTTGCGTCTGAACTATCCGGAAGCCGTTGCCCTTATCTCGCTGGTCATGCTGGAGCTGATCCGCGACGGCCAGCACTCAGTCGCTGAGCTGATGCACCTTGGCAGCACCATTCTCGGCAGACGCGAAGTCATGTCCGGCGTGGCCGAGATGATTGAAGATGTGCAGATCGAAGGCACATTCAAAGACGGTACCAAACTGGTGGCCGTGCGCACGCCAATCAGCGCTGACAAGGGCGATATGAAGCTGGCGCTTTATGGCAGCTTTCTGCCGGTTCCGGAGAAGATGCAGGATGATGAAGAGATTGGCATTGCCGGTCAGGTCATTTGTGCCGAGGGTGATATTGCGCTCAATGAAGGGCGTGAAACCGTCACGATCAGCGTCACCAATACCGATAGCCGTCCGGTGCAAATCGGCAGCCATTTCAATTTTGTTGAAACCAATCCGCGCCTGAAATTTGACCGCGAAGCCGCCTATGGCAAGCGTCTTGATATTCCGGCTGGTCTGGCTGTGCGCTTTGAGCCGGGGGAAACCAAAGACGTTACACTGGTTGCGATTTCCGGCAATCAGATCATCCGCGGCGGCAATAATCTGGTCGATGGTGCGGTGGATGCTGAGAATAAAGCGCGCACGCTTTCCCGCGTGAATGAGCGGGCTTTTGCTGACAGCCGCAGCACTGAATGAGCGCTCTCATCACAATTTCAAACAATAATTTAAGCTTGCAGAGCGCCGGATATATGCATCACGCCGCGCTCTGCCGATAAGGATAAAACATGGTCTATAAAATAACCCGCACAGATTACGCCAAGTTTTTCGGCCCGACCAAGGGTGATAAAGTTCGCTTGGGCGATACCAATCTCTATGCGGAAGTCGAACATGATTACACAGTCTATGGTGATGAGTGCATCTTCGGCTCCGGTAAGGTCATCCGCGACGGTATGGGACAGGCAACCGGTGTCAGCAGTGACAAGGCGCTGGATTGTATCATCACCAATGCGCTGATCATTGATTATACCGGCATTGTGAAAGCCGATATTGGCATCAAAGACGGTAAAATCGCCGGTATCGGCAAGGCCGGTAATCCGGATATTATGGCGGGCGTCCATCCGGATCTGGTGATCGGGGTCAATACAGAGGTGATCTCAGGCGAGGGCTGTATCGTCACTGCCGGTGGTATTGATACGCATTTCCATTATATCACGCCGTCTCAGCCGATTACCTCGATTGCCAGCGGACTGACCACTGTGCTCGGTGGCGGCACCGGTCCTGCAACAGGTTCGATGGCGACCACCTGCACACCAAACCCGAACTATCTGCATCATATGATGCAGGCGACCGATGATCTGCCGCTT
>JAIRVW010000024.1 GCA_031253705.1 Brucellaceae bacterium | reverse complement strand
TCCACTGGAAATCCCTGCGCCGCCAGATCCGCGTGCGCGGGCCTGTGGAGCAGGTAACCGCTGCGGAAGCTGATACCTATTACCAGTCGCGTCCGCGCGGCAGCCGTATCGGCGCATGGGCTTCCAAACAGTCCCGCCCGCTGGAAAGCCGTTTTGCGCTGGAAAAAGCAGTTGCGGAATATACTGCGCGTTTTGCTATCGGTGAAATTCCGCGCCCTGAATACTGGTCGGGCTTCCGTATCAAGCCGACCTATATTGAATTCTGGCATGACCGTCCGTTCCGTCTGCATGACCGCCTGATCTTTAAGCGTGATGTGCCGGAAGGCGACTGGACAACCCAGAAATTCTATCCGTAAATAACAAAAAAGCCGCTCTGTATCAGAGCGGCATTTTTGTTACGTGAACCGGATCAGATGACTGGTTTGATGACGACCCACAGGGAGCCAAGCACCAGACCGGCAAAAACCAGCCAGCCGACAATATTGTTGGAGCGGAACAGACGCAGGCACTGCTCCGGATTATCAATATCCAGCACAATAATCTGGCGATAGAGATGCACACCGGCGGCGAGCAAACCGGCCAAAGCAGGCATCGGTACTTCCGCCGCAGCAAAAGCCCATGCAAAACAAATCAGCGCACCACCATAAAGCAGCAGCAATGCCAGTTTGGTTTTGGCTCCGAACAGACGCGCTGTAGAACGCACACCGACCAGCGCATCATCTTCCTTATCCTGATGGGCATAGATTGTGTCATAACCAATCGTCCACATGATCGCGCCGACATAAAGCAAGACCGGCGCCCATGTCAGCGAACCGGTCTGTGCCGACCATGCAACCAGTGCGCCCCATGAAAAGGCCATACCCAGTACCAGCTGCGGCCAGTCGGTAATACGTTTCATAAACGGATAGGCCGCAACGATAACCAGCGAGGCAAAGCTTAAACCAACGGTAAACCAGTTGAACTGCAGCACGACGGCAAGGCCAACCAGACATTGCAGGCCTAAAAATGCCCAGGCCTGCTTGCGACTGACCTGACCGGACGGCAACGGACGGGAGCGCGTGCGCGCAACCTTGTCGTCAATATCCTGATCTGCCAGATCATTGAGCGTACAGCCTGCACCGCGCATGGCAATAGCACCGATCACAAACAATGCCATATGCCAGAGAGACGGCAAAACAGACCAGACATCATCACCGGCTTTAGCACCGGCGCTCGCCACCATGGCCGCTGACCACAGGCACGGCCAGAGCAGCAACTGCCAGCCAATCGGACGATCCCAGCGGGCAAGCTGCGCATAGGGCCACAGACTCGGCGGCAATAACCGGTAGACCCAGTGACCGGACGGTGCGTCCATAACTTTGCCCGTTTGGCCGCGCGCCTGAATCTGAACCATTTTATGCAAACCTTTCGCAGTTGCATTCTTATAAATGCTTTCAAATTCTCTACCGATTTCGTAAAGGAGGAGCAAGCCTGAAGCACATCATGGAGAAATGCCTGTGACCACGTCTTCCTCAGAAGCTCTTAAAGTTCTGCTCATCGGCTCCGGTGGCCGCGAACACGCTCTTAGCTGGAAACTGGCGGCCTCTCCGCTGCTCGGCACACTCTATTGCACACCCGGCAATCCGGGCATTGCCGAATGCGCCACGCTGATCGATCTCGACATTGATGATCATGATGCTGTGATTGCCTTCTGCCACAGTTTTGAGATTGATCTGGTTGTTGTCGGCCCTGAAGCACCACTGGTTGCCGGTATTACCGACCCGCTGCTGAAAGCCGGTATTAAAGTTTTCGGCCCTTCACAGGCGGCAGCGCAGCTCGAAGGTTCCAAAGGTTTTACCAAAGACCTCTGCGCCCGCTTCAATATTCCGACCGGCAGCTATGGCCGTTTCAACAATGCACCGAAAGCCAAAGCCTATATCCGTGAGCATGGTGCGCCGATTGTCGTTAAAGCCGACGGTCTGGCCGCAGGCAAAGGCGTGGTCGTTGCCATGACTTTGAAAGAAGCATTGGATGCCGTGGATGCCTGTTTTGAAGGCCATTTCGGCGATGCCGGTGCCGAAGTTGTGGTTGAGGAGTTTCTCGACGGTGAAGAAGCCAGCTTCTTCTGCATTTGTGACGGCACAACAGCTTTACCTTTTGGCAGCGCGCAGGATCATAAGCGCGTCGGCGACGGCGATACCGGCGCCAATACCGGCGGTATGGGCGCTTATTCCCCTGCCCCGATCATGGATGAAGCCATGACGGAACGGGTGATGAAAGAACTGATTGAACCGACCATGCGCGGCATGGCTGAAATCGGCGCACCTTTCAGCGGCGTGTTGTTTGCCGGTCTGATGATCGGCAAAGACGGCCCGAAACTCATCGAATATAATACCCGCTTCGGTGATCCTGAATGTCAGGTACTGATGACCCGCCTCAAAGATGATCTGCTGGTGATTATGCTGGCAGCAGTCAATAATATTCTGGATCAGGTTTCAATTCGCTGGAATGACAATGCGGCGCTCACTGTTGTTATGGCAGCCGAAGGCTATCCGGCCTCCCCGCGCAAAGGCACGGTCATTAAAGGTGTTGAAGAGGCCGATGCCCTGCCGGATGTGAAAGTGTTCCATGCAGGCACTGTGCATAAGGACGGCGATTTACTGGCCAATGGCGGACGTGTTCTCAACGTCACTGCCACCGGCAAAACAGTCTCTGAAGCGCAGGCAAAAGCCTATCAGGCAATTTCCAAAATCGACTGGCCGGAAGGCTTCTGCCGTAAAGATATCGGCTGGCGCGCTGTTGAGCGTGAAAAAGCAACCCGATAATCACTTTTAAAAAACTGTCTTTAAAACCCGCCTCATCGGCGGGTTTTTTCTTATTTTCATCCCTCTGAGATTTTATTGACGTTTACGTAATAAGCCGATACCAATAATCATTAAGGAGAACTGTGGCTGCATTCCTTCACCGGAATGCGCCAAACGGAGGAAGCAGATGTATCGCGCGCCACTCAGTCAGATCAGCCAGACACTCAATCAGATTGCAGACCTGCCGGAGCTTTTGAAAACCGAGCTGTTTTCAGAATTATCACCGGATATTGTCGAAGCCATTTTGCAGGAAGCGGCCAAATTCAGCGAAACGCGCATCGCGCCGCTACGCACCAAAGGCGATCAGCAAGGCGCGACACTGAAAGATGCAAAAGTCACCACAACAGAGGGCTGGAAAGCGCTCTATAAAGACTGGACGGATGGCGGCTGGAACGCATTGACCGGCGATCCGGCCTTTGGCGGCCAAGGCCTGCCGACTTTGCTCTCGGTCGCGGTTGCGGAAATGTGGAACTCCGGCTCACTCGGCTTTGCTATTGCTTCCACGCTGACAATGGGCGCGGTCGAAGCGCTGGAACATCATGCCAGTGATGAGCTGAAAAACACCTATCTCGAAAAACTAATCTCCGGTGAATGGTCAGGCACCATGAACCTCACCGAGCCGCAGGCAGGTTCCGATCTTGGTGCTTTGCGCAGCCGTGCTGAGCGCGCCGGTGACGGCAGCTACCGGATTTTCGGGCAGAAAATTTTCATCACCTATGGTGAGCATGATCTGACCGACAATATCGTGCATCTGGTGCTCGCACGTCTGCCCGATGCACCGGCAGGCACAAAGGGAATTTCGCTGTTTCTGGTGCCGAAATTTCTGGTCAATGCAGACGGTTCGCTTGGCGCACGCAATGATGTGTTCTGCGCAGGGCTGGAAGAAAAGCTCGGCCTTCATGCCTCGCCGACCTGCACGATGATTTACGGTGACGGCTTTGGCGATACTGGTGGCAAAGGCGCTGTCGGCTACCTGATCGGCGAAGAACATAAAGGTCTCGCCTGCATGTTCACCATGATGAACAATGCCCGTCTGCTGGTTGGCATTCAGGGCGTTGCCGTGGCTGAAGCAGCCTATCAGAAAGCCCGTGCCTATGCAGCCGAGCGTCGTCAGGGACGTTCCTTAAACGCTGCGAAGGGCGCAGAGATGAGCCCGATCATCGAGCATCCCGATGTGCAGCGTATGTTGCTGACTATGAAGGGGCTGACACAGGCTTCCCGTGCCATTTGCTATTCTTGCGCACAAGCACTGGATATGGCCAAAGCCGACAGTGCCAAGAGTAGCTTCTGGGCAAACCGTGCCAGCCTTCTGACACCGCTCGCCAAGGCTTTCTCCACCGACAGCGGCGTGGATGTTGCCTCTCTCGGCATTCAAGTGCATGGCGGCATGGGTTATATTGAAGAGACCGGCGCTGCCCAGTTGCTGCGCGATGCGCGCATCCTGCCGATTTATGAAGGCACCAACGGCATTCAGGCCATGGATCTGGTAATGCGCAAACTGCCGCTTGAAAATGGCGGGCATATTCACGGCTTTCTGCAAGAACTGCGCGACATTGCCGGACAGGCCAAAACTTCCGGCACACTCAGCAATATTGCTCCGCAGCTTGAAGCGGCTTTGGATATTGCGGAGGAAACCACGCGCTTCCTGCAGGATTGCCTCGTCAAAGGCGATAGCCAGACAGCGCTTTGCGGTGCCACACCTTATCAGCGTCTGCTCTCACTAACTGTCGGCGCGCTTTATCAGACCAAAGCCGGACTGCATGATGATCACGCGGCGGCACTGGCAACCTTCTTTGCTGAGAATACGCTTCAGGAATGTGCGGCACTCAGACAGGTCGTGCTGAACGGTGCAAACAGCCTGACCGGTGCAACCGCAATTTTGCAGGATATTTGATGATGAGTGAATTTCTTCAGATTGAACATCAGGATGGTGTGCAGATTATCCGCCTCAACCGGCCGGAAAAGAAAAATGCCATTACCCGCGATATGTATGACGGCATTGCCCAAGCTCTGAAACAGGCCGATTCTGATGATGCGATCCGCGTCACCGTCATTTTCGGTCAGCCTGGTGCATTTTCCGCCGGTAATGACATGCAGGATTTTATGAATGCTGCATTGTCTCAGGGGAGTCTCGGTGCTGAGATTATCGACTTTCTGCATACACTGGCCTTAACACGCAAACCGCTGCTCTCCGGCGTGGACGGTCTGGCGATTGGCGTCGGCACCACACTGAACCTGCATTGCGATCTGACTTTTGCCACACCGCGCTCTGTGTTTCACACCCCGTTTGTCGATCTCGGGCTGGTGCCGGAAGCTGGCTCCAGCCTGCTTGGTCCGAAAATTATGGGCTATCAGCGCGCCTTTGCCCTGCTGGCGATGGGCGAAGCCATGAATGCCGCACAGGCGCTGGAAGCCGGCATTGTCTGGCGCATCGTGCCGGAAGCAGAACTGGAAGCGGAAGTTTTGAAAACCGCCCACAGATTGGCAGCACGCCCGCCTGTTGCACTGCAACTGACCCGCGATTTGCTGCGCAGTGCCGCAGAGCCACTGACCGACCGGATTGACCGCGAGGCGCAGATTTTCGCCGAGCGTCTGAAATCGGCAGAGACAGCACAGGCAGTCGGTGCGTTCCTCTCGCGCAAAAAGTGAATAAAAAAAGACCGTATATCTGGTCAGATATACG
>JAIRVW010000266.1 GCA_031253705.1 Brucellaceae bacterium | reverse complement strand
GATCTTACCGGAAATGGTGCCTTCTTTGATCAGATCAAGAATAGCGCCCAGCTGTTCCGGCGAAACCGGAGCCTCTTCAATATCCTTACCGGCCTTGTTCAGCGCACCGAGCAGATCATTGATGACCCAGTTTGCAGCAACTTTACCATCCCGGCCTTCTGCAACCGATTCGAAATAGTCGGCAATGGCTTTTTCCGTGATCAGGATAGAAGCATCATAGACAGACAGCCCCATGGTTTCGACCAGACGGTTTTTCTTGTCATCCGGCAGTTCCGGCAGACCGGCAGCCAGTTCATCGACATAGGCCTGTGTGAATTCCAGCGGCAGCAGATCAGGGTCAGGGAAATAACGGTAGTCATGCGCTTCTTCTTTAGAGCGCATGGAGCGGGTTTCACCCTTTGCCGGATCATAAAGACGGGTTTCCTGATCCACTTTGCCGCCATCTTCGATAATGGCAATCTGGCGTCGGGCTTCATACTCAATCGCCTGACCGATGAAGCGGATCGAGTTCATGTTCTTGATTTCGCAACGTGTGCCGAATTCACCGCCCGGACGACGCACAGACACGTTGACGTCAGCGCGCATCGAGCCCTGATCCATGTTACCATCACAGGTGCCGAGATAACGCAGAATGCTGCGCAGCTTGGTCATATAAGCGCGGGCTTCATCAGACGAGCGCATATCCGGCTTGGAAACGATTTCCATCAGCGCCACGCCGGAGCGGTTCAGGTCAACGAAAGACATGCTCGGATGCTGGTCATGCATGGATTTACCGGCATCCTGCTCCAGATGCACACGCTCAATACCAACTTCTACATCTTCAAACTGGCCTTTGGAATCAGGACCGACAGACACAATCACTGTGCCTTCGCCGACGATCGGCTGTTTGAACTGGGAAATCTGATAGCCCTGCGGCAGATCCGGATAGAAATAGTTTTTGCGGTCAAAAACCGATTTCAGATTGATCTGCGCCTTCAGCCCGAGACCTGTGCGAATGGCCTGCGCCACGCATTCCGCATTAATCACCGGCAGCATGCCCGGCATCGCGGCATCCACCAGCGAAACATTGGCATTTGGCTCGGCACCGAATTCGGTGGAAGCACCGGAGAACAATTTGGAATTGGAAGTCACCTGCGCATGAACTTCCATCCCGATCACGATTTCCCAGTCACCGGTGGCACCGGAGATCAGGCGTTTCGGGTCTGGCGTGCGTGTATCGATAAGGGACATGGGCTCTTAAATCTCTGTTTTATCGGCGCGAGCTTCGCTCTGCCGTTTTCTCATGCTTCTGGCTAAAACAAACCGGCCGGACTGGCAAGTGTTCTGTGCATCACAACAGCACTGTTTCAGCTTCAATAAACGATCTGGCGCGGACTATAAACATAATGGCGCAACAGTGCACCCTGCATTGGCGGAAAAAGCACAAATTCCTGCAACAAAGCATTGGCTTGTAAAGATAAATGACCGCTCAGCGCAGTCACACATCGATCATGCCCAGCCGCCGGTAAAGCCGCTCCGCACCGAAAGGATTATTACTCTCTACTTTAAGGCAGGTTTTCTCCGCACCGCGCGCATAAAATACCTGAAAACAATGCAGCAACAGCGCCTCGCCGATGCCTTGCTTGCGCCACTCCGGATGCACGACAATATCCTTGATAAAAGCACTGCTCCAGCATTGTGCAAATGCAATGACCTGCCCTTCGGTGTCTGTCACCGGAAAGATCAGAGCGGCATCATATTCCTCATCACCGGACAGCGCCTGCCACCAGATATCTTCAGGCGGCACTGTGTCACCGACGGCCTCATAAGAAGCCGAGAGCAAGGCATGGAGTTCGCCAATCATCTCCGGCCGGAATACGGCCAAGCACACAGTTTGCGGCCATACAGGACGCGGCAGCGTATCGCTCAGTGATTTGCATAAATGATAATAAGGTCTTGTTTGCATCGCCCCACAATAGCGCAATGCGACCGGCAGTAAAGCACCTCTGATAGCAAACAAAAAAGCCGCGTTTTGCAACGCGGCTTTCTCATAACTTTATGCGGGCTGATTATTCAGCTGCATCGTCAGCTTTTTTAGCTGCTTTTTTCTTTGGAGCAGCTTTTTTAGCAGGCTTTGCATCTTCTGCGCCGTCTTCAGCTGTCAGCTCTTCTTTGCTCACTTTTTTGTCAGTGACAGAGATTGTGCCGAGCAGGTGATCAACAACCTTTTCTTCAAAGATTGGTGCGCGCAGGTTAGCAACTGCATCAGGAGTTTTACGCAGGAATTCATAAACCTGCTGTTCCTGACCCGGGTAGCGACGAACCTGATCGTAAACAGCGCGCTGCAGTTCTTCTTCGGTTACTTCTACACCGGCTTTTTCGCCGATTTCGGAGAGAACCAGACCAAGACGTACACGGCGTTCAGCCAGCTTGCGATATTCTTCGCGCGCAGCTTCTTCAGTGGTTTCTTCGTCTTCAAAAGTTTTGCCAGCCTGCTGCAGGTCGAAATTGATCTGCTGCCAGATGTTGTTGAACTCAGCATTTACCAGACGTTCTGGTGTTGCGAACTGATATTCTGCATCCAGACCGTCGAGGATCTGACGCTTAACTTTCTGACGGGTGATCTGGCCGTACTGACCTTCGATCTGCTCACGAACAACAGTGCGCAGACGGTCAAGGCTTTCAATGCCCAGCTTCTTCGCAACTTCGTCATTCAGTTCCAGCTCAGCAGCTTTAGCAACTTCCTTCACAGTGATGTCGAAGGTTGCTTATTTGCCAGCCAGATGAGCAGCGCCGTAGTTTTCAGGGAAAGTAACTTTGATCTGCTTTTCATCACCGGCTTTAACGCCGATCAGCTGATCTTCAAAGCCCGGAATGAACTGGCCGGAACCGAGAACCAGCTGTGCATCCTGATCTGCACCACCTTCAAACGGCTCATCACCAAGCTTACCGAGGTAATCCATGGTAACGCGGTCGCCGTTTTCAGCTTTGCCTTTTTTCGCTTCGAAAGTACGAGCGGAAGAAGCGATCTTCTTGACCTGCTCTTCTACTTCTTCGTCCGAAATATCAACAACTTCACGGGTCACTTTAAGACCGGAAACGTCTTTGATTTCGATTGCTGGCAGAACTTCGTAATTCATGGTGAATTCGAAATCAGCTTTACCGGCCAGAACCTTTTCGGCTTCTGCTTCGTCTTCGCTCATTGCAACTTCTGGCTGGGTTGCAGCTTTTTCGTTGCGGTCAGCAAGGATCGAACGGGTTGAATCGTTCAGAATTTCATTCACGATCTCAGCCATGAAAGACTTGCCGTACATCTTACGCAGATGTGCTGCAGGAACTTTACCAGGACGGAAACCATCGATCTTAGCGCGACCGCGAGCGGTTTCGAGGCGCTCAGCGAGCTTTGCTTCAAGATCCTGTGCCGGAACCACGACTTTGATCTCGCGC
>JAIRVW010000257.1 GCA_031253705.1 Brucellaceae bacterium | reverse complement strand
GGATTTTACGGCGGAAGATGTGAAATTCTCCATCGAGCGTATTCCGCATGTGACAGGGCCAAATCCGGCAACGATTTTTGTGCGCCGCGTTAAGTCCGTAGAAGTTGTGGATCCGCTGACTGTGCGTGTAACAACAAATTCTGCTGCACCGACCTTGCCGAATGATTTTATCCGCCTGTTTATCACCTCGCATAAAGCGGCTGCGGCCTATTCAACGCAGGAAACGGCTGCGGAAGGCTTCAACACCGGTAAGGCAACCATCGGCACCGGCCCTTATAAATTCGTTTCATGGGCGCCGACACAGGATCTGGTTTTGGAGCGTTTTGACGGTTATTGGGGCGGTGCGCAGCCTTGGGATCGCGTTATCCGTAAGGAAATTCCGAATGATGCCGCCCGCGTGGCACAGCTGAAAGCCGGTCAGGTTGATGTAATTTCCAAAGTGCCTGCTTCGGATGTTCCTGTGCTTGAGCAGGATTCTGCTCTGACTGTCGTTAAAAACGAGAGCATTTATATCAGCTATCTGGAATTTGATTTTCGCGAAAAAAGCCCGATGGTTTTCGCCAAGGACGGTAGCAAGCTGGATAAAAACCCGCTGCTTGATCCGCGTGTGAGAGAGGCTTTTGATCTGGCGATTGACCGCGAAACCATTGTTGAATTTGCGCTGGAAGGCATGGCAGCCGTACCGACACAATTGGTGACTTCCAATATTTTCGGTTATGACAAGTCGCTGCAGGCGCCTGAATTCAATGTGAAACGGGCAAAAGAGCTGCTCACTGAAGCAGGCTATCCGGATGGTTTCAAAATCACGCTGAGATATTCGAATGACCGTATGCCGAATGAGCTGGGGCCGACAATTGCACAGATGCTGGCCGCAATCGGTATTACGGCGGATGTGAACGGTGTTCCGGCAGCGGTGTTCAATCCTGCGAAAACCCGTGGTGAATATTCACTCTACATGGCAAGCTGGGGCACACTGACCGGTGAAGCCAATTACATGCTGTCTTCGCTGATGCATTCCAATGAACCAGCAAAATCGCTGGGTGCGTTTAACGTGCGCGGCTATGCCAATCCGGAGATGGATAAGCTGATTGAAGATGCCGCCGCTGCGATGGATGCAGATGAGCGCCGCACTTTGCTTGAAAAAGCGAATAATCTGGTAGCAACAGATCGTCCTGATCTGCCGCTGGCCATTCAGCTCAGCGCATGGGCTGTGAAGAAGGACAAGGTGGAACTGACACCGCGTGCTGATGAAGATACGCTGGCAATGAATATCAAGCCGGTAAAATAAAGTTAGTAATTAAGGCCGGTTAAAACCGGCCTTAATTGTATAGAGTAGTACTTTTACTGTATTTTAGGTATATATTGCGCCCTATTTTTGGGTGTAAGACTATCTCAGCTTAAGTGTTATTATCTGCGTTTTAGTGGTTTGAAAAATCAAACAACGGGATAATAACATGCGAATTTATGAACAGTATTTTTATTCCTGGTGTGAGCCGCACTACAATAATGCGGGGGTCAGAATCCATGATTCGATTATTAAACAATATTTACTCAATAATGAAATATGTTCATTAGAATTAAATGTTCCTAATAATGTGAATTTAATGTGTCTGAGAGATGATCCGAATTATCGTATACCTCCAAGAACGATGAGTATTCCTTCTGGTATTCAACATTTGATAGTTAAGTTTGGCTTTGTAAATACAAATAATGCCAGAGGTTTTGTAAGAGCAGAGCGACGATATGTTTTAAGAAATCATGATTTTCCGATAACTATCGATAATTATAAGATGAGAATACTTCCTCATTTACGTCTTACTGTGAACAGGAGGCGTATATTTATGAGAGAAGTATTTAATAATGCACTTCCCTATGCGCGTAATCGTTATAATCAAGATTTAGCGCGCCGGAATATGATGCGAAATCCAATCCTGGCGATGACGATGGAGGAGTTTATTGATAGCATTATGGAAGATCCGGATTAACGGACAAACAAGCAGGTAACTTGGCTGGTTCTGACGGGTAAAGATTAAACACCGGAGTGCTGATCCTGAGCCGCAGGCTTCAGGATCAGTATCTTGGCTGTGATTGCGGCGGTTTACTGCCGCCACTCATCGCCCCATTGTTGCACATAATGACCGTCGGACACTTCCAGCATCTGACGGACAGGTGGCTGGTAATCTGCCGGTCGTACAGGGCTTTTGAGCTCGCTGACTTTGAGTTTTGGTTTGGTGCCGCGCGTTGCCGGATCAGGCACCGGCACTGCCGAGAGCAGGCGCTTGGTATAAGGATGCTGCGGATTGCTGAAAATACTTTCCCGCGCACCGATCTCAACAATTTCTCCCAGATACATCACCGCCACGCGGTGGCTGATCCGCTCCACGACGGCCATGTCATGCGAGATGAAGAGAAAAGCCAGATCAAGCTTTTCCTGTAATTCCAGCATCAGATTGACCACTTGCGCCTTGATGGAAACATCCAGCGCCGACACGGCTTCATCGGCAATGATCAGTTGCGGATCGAGTGCCAGTGTGCGGGCAATACAAATACGCTGACGCTGACCGCCTGAAAACTCATGCGGATAGCGGTCATACATAGCCGGATTAAGACCAACCTGTTCCAGCAGTTCTTTGGCTCTCTCCCGCGCCTGTGATGCGCCGAGAATGCCATGAACAATCATCGGCTCCGCAACGGCATCACCGATTTTCATACGCGGGTTCAGGCTGGCAAAAGGGTCCTGAAAGATCAGCTGCATCTGGCGCCGTTTATCGCGGAACTGCGACTGGCTGAGGCCGAGAATATTTTCGCCATTGAGCAGAATTTCACCGGAAGTCGGCTCATTAAGCCGGATGATGGAACGCCCCGTCGTGGATTTTCCGCAACCGGATTCTCCGACCAGTGACAGGGTTTCGCTTGCCGCGATTGAGAAGGAGACATCTTCAACTGCATGAACGCGTCCTGCGGATTTACGGAATAATCCCTTTGGCAAATCAAAATATTTGCGCAGATTGCGCACTTCCAGCACCGTTTTGGGCGTTGCGTTTCCGCTCTCAGTAATGGTTGTGGCTTGTGTTTCAGGCTGTTCAACGGGCAGACCCGTTGCGCGGTCAATCTCAGGAAATCTCAGTGGTGCATTTTCCCCCTTCATGGAGCCGAGTTTCGGCACGGCTGACAGGAGTGCACGGGTATAGGGATGCTCAGGTGCTGCAAAAAGCGCCGCAGTATCGTCGCTTTCAACAATATTGCCATGCAGCATGACGATTGTACGGTCTGCGATTTCTGCCACCACACCCATATCATGGGTGATGAACAGCACGGCCATGCCTTCTTCTTTTTGCAGGTCTTTGATGAGATCAAGAATCTGCGCCTGAATCGTCACATCCAGTGCAGTTGTCGGTTCATCAGCAATCAGCAGTTTCGGTTTGCAGGCCAGCGCCATGGCGATCATGACACGCTGACGCATACCGCCGGACAAGCGGTGCGGATAATCTTTGACACGTGTTGCCGCAGACGGAATCCGCACGCGCTCCATCAGATGAACCGCTTCTGCCTCGGCCTGATCACGGGTCATGCCGCGATGGGTCATCAGGACTTCTGCCAGCTGAAAGCCGATGGTCAGGCTCGGATTGAGCGAGGTCATCGGCTCCTGAAAAATCATTGCGATTTCATTGCCGCGGATGTGGCGCATGGCGCCGTCATCAATCTGCGTAAGCGATGCGCTGTTGAAGACTGCATCGCCTTCAATTTTGCTGTTGAGCGGCGGCAGCAATCGCATCAGGGAAAGTGCGGTGACACTTTTGCCGGAACCGGATTCTCCGACAATTGCAACGGTTTCACCGGCTTTAATATCAAAGGAAATTCCGTGAACGACCGGTGACCACTCGTTGCCGGTGCGGAAGGAAACTTTGAGGTCTTTTACGGAGAGAAGTGTTTTTTGCATGCGGAAACCTTTCTATCAATAAAAGACGCTGACCAGAAAACGCAGACAGATCAGCAGCAGAAAGATGCCGAAAGAGACTTCGAGTTTTCGTTTTGACAGGCTGTGTGCCAGTTTGACGCCGATTGGTGCAGCGTAAATACTGGTGGGAATGAACAGCAGGAAACCCAGCAGAGAAACATAGCCCAGTGCCAGCGGAGGCTGGAGCGCGGCAATATCCGGAAACTCTGCCGCGCGCGGCCAGCCGGCATAAATATAACCGAGCGCACCGGGTATCGAGATTAGAATGCCTAAGCCCGATGATGTGGCAACCGCCTGATGGATCGGGCGGTTGTAAAAGGTCATAAACAGGTTGGAGAGCTGTCCGCCGCCGATCCCCATAAGTGATGACAAAACACCGATAATCAGGCCACAAAAACGGATAGCCGGTTTGCCCGGTAGCTGGTCGGCAAATTTCCAGCTGTCTTTACCGAAAAGCAGGCGGATGGCGGAAACACCGGCCACCAGAATGAAGATGAATTTAAACACTTCTGCCGGTGCAAAACGGGCAATAACACTGCCGATGATCACGCCTGCAACCACCGGTATTGCCCAGAGTTTCAGCAGGCTGGTATCCACCATGCCGCGGGCGAGGTGGGCTTTGTAAGAGCGGATCGAGGTCGGAATAATAATGGCAAGCGACGTGCCGATACTCAGCGGCATCAGCACCTGCTCGGGAACACCCATAACGCGGAAAAGTTCATAAAGCACCGGAACGGCAACCGTACCGCCGCCGACGCCAAACAGGCCTGCGAGCAGGCCGGTGATACCACCGGCTGCCAGCATGGCCAGAGCCAGCCAGAGCAGCTCCTGTATTTCAATACCCATAATCACTTATGCATTCTCCGCTTTATCGTCCGATTGCATATGCCTGCATCAGACGCGGCGTTGCGGCAGCGCGCAGCAACCCGTTATTCTCACGTTCTGCAGCGGTTAATCGTCCGACAGACCATTCATCAACGACTTCAAGATCATGACCGCGGGATTTCAGGTCATTGAGCACGGCCTCGCCGATGGTTCTTTCAATCACAAGGCGACCCGGAATAGCTTCGCGCGGGTAGAAGGATGACGGGAAATGCATGGTATGGAACAGTGGCAGATCAATGCCTTCCTGCAGGTTCAGGCCGTGATGCACACGGCGCAGGAAGAGCAGCAGCTGCCACTGGTCCTGCTGATCGCCGCCCGGCGTGCCGAAGACAAGCCGCGGCTTGCCCTGATAGCTGGCCAGTGACGGGGTGAGTGTGGTGCGCGGGCGTTTGCGTGGCGCAAGGCTGGTTGGCAGATCAGGCTCCAGCCAGAACATTTGCGCACGGGTATTGAGCTGGAAACCAAG
>JAIRVW010000307.1 GCA_031253705.1 Brucellaceae bacterium | reverse complement strand
TTCTATCTTTGTCGTATGTGAGAGGGAACAAATGTGACTACAGATTTCGATTGTGTAATTGACCGCCGCCGGAGCAGTTCAATCAAATGGGCTGCAGCGGATACAAATCTTTTGCCGGATGAGGCAGCCGCCGATCCGTTGCCGATGTGGGTGGCGGATATGGATTTTCGCTCTCCGCCTGTTGTGATTGAGGCGTTGGAAAAGGCCGCGCGCGATGGTGTGTTTGGTTATCCGTTCCGCACGCAGAGCTATGATGAAGCTGTCTGCGGCTGGCAAAAACATCGTTTTGGCTGGGATGCAAAGCCTGAGTGGCTGGTGCAGACACCGGGCGTTGTAACCGCATTGAACATGCTGATCCAGACTTTCAGCCGTCCGGGCGATGCGGTTCTGATCCAGCCGCCGGTTTATGGTCATTTCTTCAATGATGTGATTGAAAACGGCCGTCGGGTGATTGAAGCGCCGTTAAAGCGTAATGATACTTCCTATAGTTTTGATGCTGAGGTCTTTGAAGCGGCGATCACGCC
Organism: Brucellaceae bacterium; assembly: GCA_031253705.1. Taxonomy (GTDB): domain Bacteria; phylum Pseudomonadota; class Alphaproteobacteria; order Rhizobiales; family Rhizobiaceae; genus Pseudochrobactrum. Next base: position 6,233 of record JAIRVW010000307.1, on the reverse strand, counting down.
GGACATCAAAATTTTTATCCTCTGTAATCCGCATAATCCGACCGGTAATGTCTGGTCAAAAGCAGATCTGCGGCAGATGGGAGAAATCTGCCTGCGCCACAATATTCTGGTGATTTCGGACGAAATTCACGAGGATCTGATATTAAACCCGCATGTCAGTCATGTGCCGTTTGCCTCGCTGGGTGAGGAATTTGCGCAGAATTCGGTTGTATGCACTGCACCAAGTAAGACATTTAATATTGCCGGTCTGCAATGCTCAAATCTGTTCATTGCCAACGAAAAGATCCGCGATGAATTCCGCCGTGTTCTGGTGCGCAGCGGACTTAATTTTGTGAATACATTAGGCGCGGTTGCCTGTGAGGCGGCTTACACACACGGTGAGAGCTGGCTGGAGGATTTGCTGGCTTATATTCGTGGTAATCAGCAATATTTTGCATCTTCTGTGCATCAGCTTTTCCCACAATTGCAGGTTTTCGACAGCGATGCGCTTTACCTCGCATGGATGGATTGTCGTGGCCTTGGTATGGCGGCGCCTGAGCTGGAAAAATTCATGCTGACACAGGCACGGGTCTGGTTTGACCGTGGTTCCAAATTTGGCACGCAGGGACATGGTTTTATGCGGGTTAATCTCGGCTGTCCGCGTTCGACGATTGATGAGGCGCTCGGGAGACTGAAAAACGCTCTGGAATAAGAACTAACACGACCCTGCCAGCTGGGGAGCTGGGCAGGGAAGCATAAAGGGGAGGAATTATGCTTGCAGCTTATAAAACATCTGCCATTGCCATTGCATTGGCGGAACAGGACTATATGCGCGCTATCCGGCGGGAGTTACATAGCCTGCCGGAACTATCGCTGCATGAGAGCAGAACATCACAACGTATTGCAGAGGAACTGGATGCCATCGGCCTGCCTTATGTGCGCGTCGGTGATTTTGGTATTGTTGCAACGATTGAGGGTACACGTACAGATCGTGTGGTGGCATTGCGCGCGGATATGGACGCATTGCCTATTCAGGAGGACAATCCGCATCTGGATTATTGCTCGCAAACATCAGGTGTGATGCATGCCTGCGGTCATGACGGCCATGTGGCGATGTTGCTGGGCGCTGCCCGTATTCTCTCTCAGCTGAAGGGTCAATTGAACGGAACGGTCAAATTGTGCTTTCAGCAGGCCGAAGAAGTCGGCAAAGGCACGCAGGAAATTTTACGCGAGCTCGCCAGATTTCCGGTGGAGACAGTGTTCGGCATTCATCTCTGGTCGGAAATTGAAACCGGAAAAATCTCTGTCGAAGCAGGGCCGCGTATGGCGGCAGGTAAGGCGATCAATATCACTATTCGCGGCACGGGAACTCATGGTGCCTATCCTAATCGCGGTATCGATCCGGTATTAGCTTCAGCAGCTATCTTGTTAAATTGCTCGGCATTGATCAGTCGTGAGATTGATGCGGTTGAGCCTGCAGTGCTGACATTCGGACAAATCCACGCCGGTGAAGCGGGAAATGTTATTCCGGATATTGTCCGTATTTCCGGCTCATTGCGCACCACGTCCGTTGAAACAGAGAAATTTCTCATTGAGGCTGTAGAGCGGGTGGTAAAGAATACGGCTGCTTCCTATCGGGCAACGGCAGAGGTGCAGTGGCCGGGTGGTGTGCCTGTGGTTGCCAATGATCCCGCATGTAGTGATATCGCACTGACAGCAGTTCGTCATCTGGGTCTTGAGGACAGGCTGATCCTGTTCAGGACGATGATGGCATCTGAGAATTATGCTGATTTTCTTGCCGTATATCCCGGCGTTTTCGCCCTGATTGGTGTCCGCAACGAGGCATTGGGTGCCTGTTATCCGCATCATCATCCGAAATTCAATATTGATGAGGAGCCGCTGGCAACGGGCGCTGCGCTGCATGCGCAATATGCGATTGATTATTTCAACGGGATACAGGCGGGAGCAGGACAATGACAGAAGCTGTTATGAAAAAGAACAGTGGCTTTCTGGCTGCTGTAGAGCGTATCGGCAATACAATGCCGCATCCTATCGCTCTGTTTCTCGGCATTATTATCATCGTGCTGGGATTGTCATTGCTGTTGTCGCTGGCCGGTGTATCGGCTATCCATCCGCAAACACAGGAAACCCTGTATGTGAAGAACCTGCTTAATGTGCAGGAACTGATTGAATGGGGCAGTAACCTTTCTAAAAATCTGCAGAACTTCCCTGTATTGGCCAGTGTGCTCATTCTTGCCGCAGCAACAGGACTGTGTGAACAGACAGGCTTCTTTGCCTCCGCAATCAAGTCGTCCTTGAAAAATGCAACGGGTTCCGGTGTGGTTTTTGTCATCGCATTGGTCGGTGCCTGCGGAAATATTGCCGGTGATGTTGCTTTTCTGATCGTGCCGACAATTGCAGCAAGTGTGTTTCTGGGCACTGGACGGCATCCGCTTGTCGGGTTGTTTCTGGGCTATGCAGCGGTTGGCGGCGGCTATGGTACCAATTTCATTCCGGGTGGCTGGGATGTTATTCTGACACCGATTACTATTCAGTCTGCCAAGTTGCTGGATCCGGCATTCGATATGAATCTGGTCAGCGGTTATTATATGATGGCCACAGGCACAGTGCTGATTGCTTTGACCGCAACATTTGTGACGGTGAAGTTTATTGAGCCGAAGTTCGGTAAATATGAAGGCAGTTATGCGGCAACGGAAGACAGTGAAGCTGCGCTGAGCGATGTGCAGCGCCGTGCTTTGAAAAAAGCGCTGCTGGGTGTCGGTCTGTTCCTTGCAGCTATTGTTATTTCTGCAATTCCGTCCAACAGCTTTTTACGTTCTGATAGCGGCTCGCTGACGATTAATGCGCCGCTGATGAAGCTGCTCTATGCTTTTCTGGTCATAGCCTTTTTGCTGGCGGGTATTATTTACGGTGCAGCGATCGGTAAAATCAGAAATATTAAAGATCTGGCTGACATGCTGACCAAGTCGATCAGTAATGTTGCGCCTTTTGTTGTGATTGCAATTATTGTTTCTCAGTTTCTCTATCTGTTTGCCCAGTCAAATCTGGGAACTGTGATTGCGATTAACGGCGGTCATCTGCTGAGTGAAATGTCTGTGCCGGTTGTTATCGTGCTGATCCTGTTTTTCATTTTTGAAGGGATTGCCGATATGTTTATTGTCAGTGGCAGTGCACGTTATCTGATCTTTGGCCCGGTCTTTGTGCCGATGCTGATGCATCTCGGCGTGCATCCGGCTTTTACGCAGATGATCCACCGTACCGGCGGCAGTATGGCTAATCATCTGACACCGTTAAATTCGTTTTTTCCGGTGCTGATCGGCCTTGCTCAAAAATATGATAAGAATATTGGCATCGGTACGATTTTCTCAACAATGATCCCGTACACAATTGCTTATAGCATTGTTTATATTGCGATGATTGTGGTCTGGTATGTTTTTGCACTGCCTTTGGGCTTTGATACGCCGTCACATATCCTGCTGCAATAATATGACGTGAAGCCTGTTCAGGCTTGTTATGAAAATACTTTGTTTTGTGCCTCAGTACGGGACTTGCCGTGCTGAGGCACAATGCGTTGACGGGTTGATCGCTGTGGTTTCCCATTCAGGTAAGGTTCATAAATTTTTAGCTAGTCATTTCCTGTCACGCCTGAATTTTGCTATAAACCGGCAAATAATAATGGTGGCACTAAACATTGTTTCAATCCCGTATAATGGAAGCAATGTCTGCAACTTCTGCCTTCCGAAGGAGAGGGATTATGAGTATTCGTTCTAAGCTGCTGGCAACGGTTGTTTTTCCGGCATTTTCAGCTTCCATTATGCTGCAGCCGGTACAGGCAGAGACATTAGACGCACCGATCATTCTCGCACAGGATAGTGGTGAGCAGTCGCCGGATGATCAGGCGCTGCGGCAGCAGCAGGCAGAAGAAATGCAGCGGGCGGCTGAAGAAGAAGCCCGCCGTCAGGTTGAAGAGCAACGTCGTGCTGCCGAGGAAGAAGCGCGCAGGCAGGCCGCAGAACAACAGCGTGCAGCGCAGGAAGCCGCTGAGCGTCAGGCAGCTGAACAGCAACGCGCAGTTGAAGAGCAGCGTAAGGCTGAGCAGCAGCGTGCAATGGAAGAAGCCCGCCGCAAAGAAGCGGAAGAGGCTGCCCGACAAGCTGCACAACAACAAAAACAGGCTGAAGAAGAAGCCAGACGTGCTGCTGAGCAGCAGCAGAAAGCTGCTCAGGAAGAGGCGAACCGTCAGGCCGCCGAGCAGCAGCGTGCCGCGGAAGAACAACGTAAAGCTGAACAGCAGCGTGCAGCAGAAGAGGAAGCCCGTCGTAAAGAGGCCGATGAAGCTGCCCGACAGGCAGAGGCACAGAAGCAGGCCGCAGAGCAGGAACAACGTGATGCTGCCGAACAGCAAAAAGCGGTTGAGCAGCAGAAGGCAAATGATGCAGCGGCAGAAAAGCCGGTCAAAGAACCTGCAGAGCAGGCCAAGCCAAAGGAAACCTCAGAGCAACCAGTTGAACCGGCCAAGCCTGCAGAAGAACCGGCTGCACCGGTTGAGCCGAAACCTGCGGAAGAGGTGAAAGAACAGCCTGTGCCTCAGGTTCAGCCTGAACAGCCTGCACCTCAGCCCGCTGCACCGGATGAAAAGCCTCAGAATGAGGTCACAGCTCCGGTTAAACAGCCGGATCAACCGTTGCAGCCATCGCAGCCGCAGGCTGAGCAGGAAGCGCAAAAGCCTGCGGATAATCAGGTTCCGGAGCCTAAGGCGGAAATCGTTGATGAACGTACAACCGCACAGAAGCAGGAAAACGCGAAAAATCCTGCTAATACGGATGAAACGATTGTTCTGCCGGTCGAGAATGGTGCGGCTATCCTTGACAGTGATAAGGATGCGGATAATTCCGGCGGCAATCAGTCGCGCGAAGAGCGCCGTAAGCAACGTGAAGAACAGCGTGTTGCTGACGAGAAGAAGACACCGCCGCCGGCGAATGATGCTGCAGCACAGGTGGAAATTCCTGCCGAGGTAAAAGAGGCGCTGCCTCAGAAGATTGAAGCTAATCTTAAAGAGGAAGGCACGCGCGTAAAGGAAGCGCCGGCCTTTGTGGTGCCTGAAACAACCAACATCGTGAACAACACAGTTATCAACAATACTGTTATTAACAACACTACGGTCAATAATGTAACGAATGTGACCAATGTGACTAACGTAAAAGTAATCGAGCAGGTCGATAATCGTATTATTCTGGAGACTGGTGATCGTATCTTTGTGCGCGGAGATGATCGTCCGCGCCTGCGTCGTGATGCGGAACGCACTTATTATGATGAATTGCCGCGCGGTCGTTTGCGCGAAACGATTGTGCGTCCGGGCGGCTATGAAATTGTAACGATCTATGACCGTTACGGTGATATTCTGCAGCGTTCACGCATTGACCGCAACGGCAATGAATATCTGATGATCTATGCACCGGAATATGATGATACACCGCGTGCCGCGATCTTTGATGTCGGCTATGATCTGCCGCCGATGCGGCTGACAATTCCTGTCCGCGATTATATCGTCGATGTTGCCAGAGACCCTGAGCGCGACTTCTATAATTTCCTCAGCCAGCCGCCGGTCGAACGTGTAGAGCGTATCTATTCCATTGATGAAGTACGTCATTCTGCACGTTTGCGCGACAAGGTACGCCGTATCGATCTTGATACGATCCACTTTGCGACCGGCAGTGCCGAGGTGTCCTTATCTCAAGCAAAAACCCTGCGTAAAGTTGCCAGTGCAATGCAGAAAATTCTGGCGAAAGATCCTGGTGAAACCTTCTTTATCGAAGGGCATACAGATGCGGTCGGCTCTGATCGTTCCAATCTTGTATTGTCTGACCGGCGTGCGGAATCCGTGGCGAGCCTGCTGACAGAGGTTTATGATATTCCTGCAGAAAATCTCGTAACACAAGGTTATGGCGAACGGTTCCTGAAGATCCGCACACAAGCTGCCGAACAGGAAAACCGTCGCGTAACGATCCGCCGTGTAACGCCGCTGATCCGTCCTGTGGCAAAACGATAAACACATAATATTGCCGGTCAGATTTAGCTCTGACCGGCAGTTTTCTATGCAATATGCGTATTAAATGCCCGCTGTAATGACTGAACTCTCAGAGAGTTCTCGGTTCATCAAAACAGAACGTGTGGATTCAGATATCGAGCACTAATTGCGGAATGCCGTTCGATGTTTTTCGTGGTGAGATGCC
>JAIRVW010000095.1 GCA_031253705.1 Brucellaceae bacterium | reverse complement strand
TGAAAAGCCCGCTGGAAAGCTGACAGAAAAAGAGAGGCATTTATGGCCAATACACCTTCGGCCAAGAAAGCGGTTCGTAAAATCGAAGCCCGCACCGAGGTCAACAAATCCCGTCGTTCCCGCGTACGCACTTTCGTACGTAAGTTCGAAGATGCTGTAGCACTCGGTGATCAGGCTGCTGCACAGGCTGCATTCAAAATTGTTGAGCCTGAACTGATGCGCGCTGCAACCAAAGGCGTTATTCATAAGAACACAGCTTCGCGTAAAGTTTCGCGTCTTGCTGCACGTCTTAAAGGCATGAGCGCCTGATATCAGGCTCTGTCTGTTTTTTTAAAACCCGGCCATTGTGCCGGGTTTTTTTATGCCTGAATTTTATGATTATTCTGAACATTCTGTCAGAGCATTCGGAAAGTAAAAATTTAAAAAAATTACGCAAGAAGTCTCTAAAATAGCTAAGAGATTCTCTTCCCCCTGTTTTTAGTTTTGCAATGAATTTCGCATTTCAGCGCACTTTTATACACAGTTCTAAACTGAGTCTGGGGATTGCGCCGGACCAGTCTGAGTCAAGTGAATTATTATTATTTTTTTTCACTCCGGAGATTCCGGAATGGTTAATAATTGCTCCGATAAAAAGGCATTGAATCCAAAGGTCTTATTAATTTCAGACCCTGTATCAGAAGAGTAATGCGTACTGAGAGACAGTTCCAATGATTAAAAAACCCTTAATGGCGGTCTTGCCCTGAGGCTAAAGATTTCGCTAATGTTAGCTCATCAGTGCTCTGGACCATTGGCATAAAAGCTGTCGGCGTCCGGTTATAATTTCATGGCGTGCAAAGCGATCTGACGCAGAATTTCCAGTTCTGCGAATGAGATTTTGTGTGTCTGCAAAAATTTGGCACTGCGGGGGAAATATCCTGAACGGGGATCTGACCTGCGCTTGCCGGTGATGAGAGAGGCCGTTCTGTAATGCCCCGGCATTGCAGAATTTACCAGGCATTAACCTAAACGAAGCTTTGCGCTGTCGCAGACTGAAACAGAGGTTGTTGAATGGTTCAATACGGGCAATCAGCATGGAGCGGACAAATTATGAGTCGTGATTTTATGACCACGCATCGGCACATTGAAGCGAACCGATTTTAAGAACGAACAAAAACAGAGCGGAAGCTGAGATCCTGTTTCAGTCAAACCGCTGCGTAACAAGCATCGCTAAAAGATGCACCGGTATGATCGCAGGATCAGCGGGCCTAAAAAACTGAACATGAGTGTGAGGCGAAAATGATTGCAAAGAATGAGGCTCAACTGGACGTGATGAACACAACCGGTCAGCCAGTCCCGCCGATCAGCCAGAACCTGCATGCTCCGTCAGTCTCGGCGCCGGATTTTATGAGTGAGAAAGAGAATATGACTTTGACAACCGCTTCTCCGGATGAGGCCTTTGAACGACTGCTGAGCAAGCTGAAAGCACGCGTCGGCAGTGAAATATTCTCTTCGTGGTTTGGTCGTCTGAAGCTGGATGAAGTTTCCAAGAGCGTTGTGCGTTTTTCGGTGCCGACCGCATTCCTGCGCTCATGGATCAACAACCATTATGCTGAAATGCTGACCCTGCTCTGGCAGGAAGAAAACCCGCAGATTATGAAAGTTGAAGTGGTTGTGCGCGGCATGAGCCGCACTGCACGCCCTGTCACCCCTGTGGCGGAAGTTATTCAGGAAATCCCGCAGATCGCGGCTCCGCAGCGTGAAAAACCGGTCTTTCCGGTTGGTCAGAGCTTCTCTGCTGAAAAGCGCACAAGTCAGGTTGAAGTGGCAGCCCAGAGTGCTGCTGCCGGTTCTGTACTCGGTTCCCCGCTTGATCCGCGCTATACATTCGACAGCTTTGTTGACGGTGCCTCCAACCGCGTGGCACTTGCCGCGGCGCGTACCATTGCCGAAGCCGGCTCCAGTGCCGTGCGTTTCAACCCGCTTTTCATCCACGCTTCTGTTGGTCTGGGCAAAACCCATCTGCTGCAGGCTATTGCTGCCAGCGCTTTGCAGCGTCAGGATAAGCCGCGTGTTGTCTATCTGACCGCTGAATATTTCATGTGGCGCTTTGCAACTGCAATCCGTGACAATAATGCGCTGTCCTTCAAGGAACAGCTGCGCGATATCGATCTCCTGATCATTGATGATATGCAGTTCCTGCAGGGTAAATCCATCCAGCACGAGTTCTGCCATCTGATCAATACACTGCTCGACAGCGCCAAGCAGGTGGTTGTGGCTGCAGACCGTGCGCCTTCCGAACTGGAATCGCTGGATGTGCGTGTGCGCTCCCGTCTTCAGGGCGGCGTGGCGCTGGAAATGGCAGCGCCGGATTATGAAATGCGCGTGGAAATGCTCAAGCGCCGTCTGACGGCCGCACAGGCAGAAGAACGCAATATTGAAATCGCTGACGATATTCTTGCCCATGTGGCTCGTACCGTCACCGGCTCGGGCCGTGAACTGGAAGGCGCGTTCAACCAGCTCTTGTTCCGTCAGTCTTTTGAACCAAATCTGTCGATTGACCGCGTTGATGAGCTGCTCGGTCATCTGACCCGCGCCGGTGAACCAAAGCGTATCCGCATTGAAGAAATTCAGCGCATTGTTGCCCGTCATTACAATGTGTCGAAGCAGGATCTGCTGTCGAACCGCCGTACCCGCACCATTGTGAAGCCACGTCAGGTTGCAATGTATCTGGCGAAAATGCTGACCCCGCGCTCCCTGCCGGAAATCGGCCGCCGCTTTGGCGGACGTGACCACACCACTGTTCTGCATGCTGTCCGCAAGATCGAAGATCTGGTCGGTGCTGATCTCAAACTGGCGCAGGAGCTTGAGCTTTTGAAGCGCCTGATCAACGAACAATCCGCATAATCTGTCACAGATATTTCTGTTTCTCTGTCGCGGCTTTGGTCGCGGCAGAGTTCATTTGTTGAATATTTGGTGCAAAAGGCGGGTTTGCATGCCTTATATGCAGAAGAAATCGCGGATGCGTTGTTCTGCGGACTTGCAAAGTCCCCTGAAATTCTGGCACTTTACCCGTCCAAGAGGCGCCTGTCGCGCCGTGATCTCCGGTGCAGCTCTGTTTGTTGCCGGACAGATGTTAGCGAGTTCTGTACATCATGCGCGTAACTATTGAACGTTCAAATCTTCTGAAATCCCTCAACCATGTGCATCGCGTGGTTGAACGCCGTAATACGATTCCGATTCTCTCCAATGTGCTGTTGCAGGGAGAAGACGGCGTGCTGAAGCTCAAGGCCACTGACCTTGATCTGGAGGTTACCGAATCGACCGATGCGGCTATTGATACGGCAGGAGCCACAACGGTTCCGGCACATCTGCTCTATGACATCGTGCGCAAGCTGCCGGACGGTGCTGAAGTAATGCTGGCCAATAATGAAGACGGCACAGCGATGTCGGTTGTGTCCGGTCGCTCGTCTTTCCGTTTGCAGTGCCTGCCGCAATCCGATTTTCCTGAACTGACAGCGGGCAGCTTCACTCATACATTCCGTATGGATGCGAGCGCGCTGAAACGTCTGATCGACCGCACCAATTTTGCGATTTCGACGGAAGAAACCCGCTATTATCTCAACGGTATTCACCTCTATGCCGGTGAAGATGACGGCCGTCTGGAGCTGCGCGCTGTGGCGACCGACGGTCACCGTCTGGCACGTGCAGCGATGGAAGCGCCAAGCGGTGCGGAAGGCATGCCTGCGATCATCATCCCGCGCAAAACCGTTGCGGAATTGCAGAAGCTGGTCGATGCGCCGGATATGCAGGTGACGATTGAAGTGTCGGATGTGAAAATCCGCTTCACTGTCGGCACCGTTGTTCTGACTTCGAAACTGATCGACGGCACATTCCCTGAATATAAGCGCGTGATTCCGGCCGGTAACGACCGCAAGCTGGTGATTGACCGTCAGAGCTTTGCCGCTTCCGTTGACCGCGTTTCGACTATTTCCAACGAGAAAGGCCGTGCGGTTAAGCTCAGCATTTCCGATGGTTTGCTGACACTGACCGTGAACAATCCTGATTCCGGTTCCGCAACCGATGAAGTACCGGCAGGCTATGACAGTGAACCGATGGAAATCGGCTTCAACTCGAAATATCTGCTCGATATCACATCGCAGCTTTCCGG
>JAIRVW010000088.1 GCA_031253705.1 Brucellaceae bacterium | reverse complement strand
GGAATTAACACCCGACGGCAGCGCCGCAGCTGTAATCGCAACTTTGGCCGTTAAAGGCGGCAGACCGACCAGCCATGCCATAATGAAAACCACTGCGGGCATCAGCATCAGTTTGAAAGAGGCATTCACACCGGCGGCAATCACATTACCGGAAATGCCGAATTTCTTCAGCCCCATCCCCATAGCAAACAGTGCCAGAGGCCCCGAAACATCCGCCAGCATCGAAATCAGCTGCATCGGCAATTGCGGCACAGTCAGGCCGGAAAGACGCACGAGCCATCCGGCGAGAATGCCGATCACCAGCGGATTACGCAGCAGAGACGTAATAAATTTAACTGCCGTATCATACCGGCCGGTTTCTCCGCTGATAATACCGTCTTTACGTAAAGCCCATTCATTCAGCATCAGCGATGCGGCCATCATCAAAGGCATATGAACAGAGATAATCAGCGAAATAATCACCAGTCCGGCCTGCCCGTAAACACCGAGCATCAGCGGCATGCCGAGGAACACCAGATTGGAAAATGCCCCCGTCACACCGGCCACGACGCCTGCACGCCGGTCGCGGCCGAACATAAAACGAATACCGCAATGGGCGGCAGTCCACGCAATAATCACACCGCTGAAATAGACCAGCCACAATTCCCAGGGATTACTCGACTGAAAATCAGCTGTGATCATTGTGCGGAAAAGCAACAGCGGTGTGGATACCACAAATACAAAATCGGCAAGACCATCACCGGTCGCATCGCTTAATATCTTCAGCCTTGCAAATATGTAACCAAGCATAATGATGCTGAAGATAATTGTAATTGTGGCCGCGAGACCCATATTTCACCATACTTATCTGTAATGCCGCAACAATCGCGCTTTAAAACATCTGTGATTCCCGTCCAGACGTATAAATTTATTATAAATCGCCAATCTCTTGCTGATTTCTTCATAAATTTGCGCAATATGAAAGATCAGTCAGGGCATATTCTGAAAACTGCACAGCGGTTTTCAAATAATAATGACGTGTAAATCGATCTGCGCTTATCAGACATGCTGTTGCAAAATAGCACAAGCGCAAGATCTTCATATTCTCAGGGTTTTACCCGAAGGGGGATTATATCTTTCCCTTTTGAGTGAAAAACGCTAGACACGCCCTGATTAAACAACGATGCCTGCTGGTTCGGGCCTGATACAAGGATTTTCAAATTGTCCTCAACATTTGACAAAGTAGCTGATATTATTGCTGAAACCAGCGAAATTGACCGCGCTTCCATTACACCGGAAAGCCATACAATCGACGATCTGGGCATCGACAGCCTCGATTTCCTCGACATCGTTTTCGCAATTGATAAAGCTTTCGGCATCAAGATTCCTCTGGAACAGTGGACTCAGGAAGTAAACGAAGGCAAAGCAGATACCGAAGCTTACTTCGTTCTGAAGAATCTCTGCGCCAAAATCGACGAACTCGTCGCTGCCAAGCAGGCTTAATTTAAGATAAATTGACGCGCAGTGTGGAAAACAAACCATGCCGCGCGTCTTTTTACAGGCAGTGGCAAAAAAATCTCGTGTCTTCTTGCACGCGAATTAGCTTATATATGTGATACCAATCACAAAACATTGATCGCCGCTTGATGCGGCTTTTGTCATTGATAAATATCTCACTGAGATAAACCTGTCTCTGACACAATCTGACCACTGTAAATCCCGCCTTCGGGTTAGTTACGACCGGAAATCAAGCGAGCAGCTCATGCACAGCAAAAAAGTTCTCATCACCGGCATCGGCCTCATCACCTCTCTGGGTGAAGGTGTGGATGCCCATTGGTCTGCCCTCACATCAGCAGGGACGCAGCCGAAGCTCGATACAGAGAATTTCGCTCCTTACACAGTTCACCGCTTAAGCGAAATTGACTGGTCTCAGCAAATTCCGAAGCGCTCCGACCAGCGCCAGATGGAAACATGGCAGCGTCTCGGTACCTATGCGGCAGGTCTTGCCCTGCAGGATGCCGGTATCAAAGAAAATGAAGCGCTTTGCTCGACGATGGATATGATTGTGAGCGCCGGTGGCGGCGAACGCGATATCAGCGTCGACACACAAATTCTCGATGCAGGCCGCGGCAATAATCAGCCGGGCATTATGCTCAATGAAAAGCTCTCCACGGAACTGCGCCCGACGCTGTTTCTGGCACAGCTTTCCAACCTTCTCGCCGGTAATATTTCGATTGTTCATAAAGTTACCGGATCATCTCGCACATTCATGGGTGAAGAAGGTTCCGGCATTTCCGCAGTGGAAACCGCAGCCGCCCGCATCCGCGCCGGCCAGAGCACCCATGCGCTCGTTGGTGGTTCTTACAATGCGGAACATTTCGACATGCTGCTCGGTCATGAACTCGGCGGCTTCCTGAAATCCGACGGCTGGGCTCCGGTCTGGGCACGTGAAGGCTCTGAAGGTGGTGGTATGATCACCGGTTCCGGCGGCATCTTCCTCGTTCTCGAAGAAGCAGAACATGCCAAAGCCCGTGGCGCACGCGCCTATGGTGAGATTGCATCCATTTCCAGCGGTCAGATCCGTCGCGGCAAGGAAGACCTGACCGCAGCTGTTTCCGCGCTGATTGAAGACAATAGCTTTGTTGTGACCGGTGCATCAGGTGCTCATCAGCCGACAGCCGCAGAAAAAGCAGCTTTGAGCGCTAAAGGCGCCAGCTATCGCGGTGTATCCGGCCTGTTCGGCCATATGCGTGAAGCACAGTTCCCGCTGGCACTTGCGCTTGCCGCGCTCAGCGTCTGGAAGGGTGAAGCTTTTGCTCCGCTTTCCGGTGATGAAACAGCACGCAGCGGTACGCTTGACCGCGCCACAGCACTGACCGTCGGAGCCACCCGCTCTGAGGGTGCAGCACTCATTACGAAATTCTGATCGGAGGTCACCATGTCAAAATTTACCGATCATCTCGGCCGCCCTCTCGTTGCCATTACCGGTGCCGGTGTTGTTTCCCCGCTGGGAACCGGCAAGGAAGATAACTGGAATGCGCTGACCGGCGGTCAGTCCGGTATTCACGAAATCAACCGCTTCCCGACCGAAAATCTCAAGACCCGCATCGCCGGTACAGTAGATTTCCTGCCGGAAAGCACTGTCGGTGCATCAGCGCTCTCTGAAAAATTGGCACGTCTCGCCGGTGAAGAAGCGATTGCCCAGTCAGGCCTGTCCGTTACCAATTTTGGCGGCGCGCTGTTTCTGGCCGCTCCACCGGTTGAGCTTGACTGGAAAAGCCGCTTTGCGCTGGACGCACTGGTGAAAAATCAGGGTGAACCAAGCTATCAGCTGCTGCTGGAAGCCTGCCGCGCCAATCCGCGCATGGGCGAATTCAACACTACACAGTTCGGCTATATTGCCGAGCGTCTGGCTGATATTTTCGGTACACGCGGCCTGCCGGTGACGATGTCCACCGCTTGCGCATCGGGTGCGACCGCTATTCAGTCCGGCGTTGAAGCCATTCGCCGTGGCGAGAGCGACCGCGTTCTGGCCATTGGTACAGACGGTTCAGTTTCCGCTGAAGCGCTCATCCGCTTCTCGCTGCTCTCGGCGCTGTCTACCCAGAACGATCAGCCGCACAAAGCTTCCAAACCATTCAGCAAAGACCGTGACGGTTTTGCTATGGCTGAAGGCTCCGGCGCTCTGGTGATGGAATCGCTGGAAAGCGCTATCGCCCGTGGTGCAAAAATTCTCGGTATTCTCAAAGGCTGCGGCGAAAAGGCGGATGATTTCCACCGCACCCGTTCCAGCCCAGACGCTTCACCGGCTATCGCTACTGTGCGTGCAGCCTTGGATGATGCAGGCCTGACCATTGACGATATCAGCTATGTCAACGCGCATGGTACCTCGACACCGGAAAACGACAAGATGGAGTATCATACTTTGTCCTCCGTCTTCGGTGAACGCATCAGCTCAATTCCGGTCTCGTCCAACAAGTCGATGATCGGTCATACGCTGACTGCTGCCGGTGCAATTGAAGCCGTGTTCTCATTGCTGACCATTCAGACCGGAACACTGCCGCCGACCATCAATTACGACAATCCCGATCCGGCAATCGCGCTCGACGTGGTGCCGAATGTAAAACGGGATGCCAATGTTACTGCCATTCTGTCGAACTCTTTCGGCTTTGGCGGTCAGAATGCCAGCCTCGTGGTTGCAGCGCCGCTTTAAGCGACCTCAATCACAAACCGGCACTCAAAATTTAATAAGGATAGAACTCAAACATGCGCGCATTACAGCTCCTCGATGACCGCCGCTTGGAAATCACCGATATTCCGGCTCCTGAAAAGCCGGGCTTTGGTGAAGTTACCGTCAATATCAAAGCGGTTGCCCTCAACCATATCGACGTATGGGGCTGGCGCGGCATGGCTTTTGCCAAACGCAAAATGCCGCTGGTCATCGGTGCGGAAGCATCGGGCGTTGTCACTGCAATCGGTGAAGGCGTATCCAATGTGCTGCCGGGTCAGCTGGTGTCGATCTATGGCGCCCGTACCTGTGGTCTGTGTAAAGCCTGCCGCGAAGGCCGCGACAATCTTTGCGAGCATGTTTCCGGCGTTCACGGCTTCCACCTTGACGGTTTCGCCTGTGAAGCTGTTAATCTGCCTGCGCGTCTGCTGGTCGCGGCACCTCCGGGTGTTGATGCAATCGGTGCGGCTGTTGCCCCTGTCACATTTGGTACCGTTGAACACATGCTGTTCGACAATGCCAAGCTGCAGCCGGGTGAAAGCATCCTCATTCAGGCCGGTGGTTCCGGCATTGGTACCGCTGCTATTCAGCTGGCCAAGAGAATGGGTTGCACCGTTTACACCACGGTCGGCTCCAACGATAAAATCGAAAAAGCCAAGGCTCTCGGTGCTGATCACGTGATCAACTACCGCGAAGACCGCTTTGAAGGCGTGATGCGTAAGCTCACCAAGAAAAAGGGCGTCGACGTGGTATTCGAGCACGTTGGTGCGGATACATGGGCTGGTTCCATGCTGTCGCTGAAACGCGGCGGTCGTCTGGTCACTTGCGGCTCCACCTCCGGTGTTTCGACAAGCATGAACCTGATGATGCTGTTCCAGCAGCAGCTTAAACTGCTCGGCTCCTTCGGCTGCCGTATGGAAAACATGGCCGATGCCATGCAGAAAATGGCGCAGGGTCAGGTTTCTCCGGTGATTGATACTGTGGTTGGTTTCGATCAGATCGACACTGTTTTAAAGCGCATGGAAAGCCGTGACGTCTTCGGCAAAATCATTCTGACAATTGATTGATCCCGCGTTTTTTAGCGCATATTTATGACAGCGCCCTGTGTTTTGATGCACAGGACGCTGTAACTTTTTAAAGCGAAAGCTCTCTTGATGTTCAAACTGAAACTTCTTGCGTTCAAATATTGGCAGAAGCTGAAAGTTGCCAATTACTGGCTGTGGGCGCAGGCTGTGTTCATTTTGCTTGCACTTCTTCGCCTGCTTCCGGC
>JAIRVW010000431.1 GCA_031253705.1 Brucellaceae bacterium | reverse complement strand
AGGTCAGGCCGCAAATCAGGCACCATTGCAGCCTATGATGCAGGCGGGGCGTGTTTCAACAGATATTCGCAGCGCTCTTGAACAGGTAAAGACAGCAATTATCAATCTTCAGGCCGGTGAAACTGAAGGTCATCAGACCGCAGCAGGACAGGCAGAAAGTAGTTATGACGGAAAGACAGAGCCGCAGCGGTACGAAACGCAAGGGGACTTCCATGCGCAAAAACGCAAAACGGCGTAGTTTTGGCAGACGGTTTTTTGATGCATGCCTGACCGGAGTGTCACGCATGGCGCTGGCTGCCGGAGATATTGTAGCGCGTAATCCTGTGGTGGCCGGCGGGGCAACTGCATTTCTTGTCACGCTTGGTTTTGTTGCCAGTAATGCCATCTGGTATCAGCCGCAGGCGCATGACGGCGTGTTTTTCAAAACCCGTCCGGAACAGGTTTTCCGTGCTGCTGTTAAAGATAACAGTGAGGCGGCACGCAGAATTACAGGCAATACTGCGCCGCAGGAACCTGTGCGCCAGATTGCAACCGGTCAGACACCGGCCGCATCTGAAAAGCCGGAATCCATGACCGTGCTGACAGAAATGACTGTGGATGGTGGTGATCTGCCCGCTTTGGCGCCGAATGGCGACAAGCAGGTGGCGATGCTGCAATATAATCTGAAACAGCTGGGCTTCTACAGCGGCAATGTGGATGGTCTGACGGGGCCGCAGACCCGCAAAGCGCTGGAACAATGGCAGGGTGTGCAGGCGAAGCTGGTGACTCCGCAGGCAGAACCGGCAAAACAGGCAGAAAATAATCTGACCATTGCTGAAGCCATTGCCGTGGCTGTGCCAGAGAATAAGCCGGATTATAAAGCTGACACTAATTCTGGCAATAACTCTGCCCGTGCTGTGCCGGTTGCAGAAAAACGACCTGCGCCGATTTTGGTGCGAACTGAAGAAAAAGCAGTCGCGCAACCGGTGCGCAATGCTCCGCAGCCGCAGCAGGAAAAAACGGCTTCCGTGGAGCCGGTATCCGCAAGGGCGGTATCTGGTCAGACGGTCAGTGCTGAAGAACTGGTGCGCATTCAGGCCGGTTTGAAAGCGTTCGGCAATGACATGGTTGTCGTGGATGGTGTTCCGGGCAAGACCACGGAAGATGCAATCCGCGAGTTCCAGAAGCTGTTCCGCCTCAATGTCAGCGGCAAGCCTGATTCTGAGCTGATCGGGAAAATGCGTGAAATCGGCCTGATCAGCTGATTTGATATGCAATGAGCAGGTATTTCAGCCTATGCGTCTGACAAGTGAATTCTGGGTTTCCGCTTTTATGCGCCGTATCCGTATGGCTGACGGTTTCGCCTATCTGGTCAGGCGCGGTGCAACGGAAGCGGGGGCGATTTTCATCAAAATCCGTGACCGCGACGGCAATTTTGATCTCTATATGCCCGCACCGCAAAGTGAATATGATCCGGAACGCGCGGATGAGCGCCGCTTTATTCTCTATAAACAAAGCGATGATGAGCAGCAGATCAACGAGCAACTGGAAAAAGAGCTGCGCTTTGATCCTGATCTCTGGCTGGTGGAAGTGGAAGACTGCGCACAGGCCGCAGAATTGCTGAATAACGGTCTATAGAGCGCCGTGCGCCCTATTGGGCGCACAAAGGCTGCTCTAACATTTTACATGTACAATATCCGGTTTTTACTGTGCTATTTTATGCGGGATATGGCTGTCGCTATTCGCTGCATTGGTGAAGCTGTCTGCCACATCATCCGCGAGATCGCGCAACTGATTGCGCAGTTTCTCATTCAGATCATCGGCTTTCCAGTGACGTACTGCGGCAGCAGCCTGTTCAGGGCTGATTGAGCGGTAAATATGCACAAATTCACGTAATTGTTCACGTTCGCCGTGGATGGTTCCAAGAACAGCCGTCAGGATCAGATAGGTATCCTGAGCAGTCAGGCCGATGGCTTTGAGTGCCAGCGGCAACTGGGAATTAGGCCATGTGCCGATAATGGCATCTGCCCGCGCAAAGCCGACATCCAGCGCGTCTGCCAGCGCGGTGCGGAACATATTATTATCAATCAGCAGCGCCATATCGATGAGATATTCAGCCAGAGCCGGACGCAGATGTGTCGTCAGTGATAAAGCACCCAGATCATGGGCAGGTAAGGGCTGAGGCTTCGGAGCCTGATGACTGGCTGGGCGCAGCGGGATATTGGCTGCAGGTTTGCTGACCGGCGGTGTGGAAGCATAATGCATGTTCTGCACTTCCGGTTCTGCCGGTTCAGCAGCAGGCACAGCACTTGCAAAAACCGGCTCGGCATCGAGTGCCTGTTTGATGATCAGATCATCAAAATTTTCCAGCAATGGCAGCAGCATCGGATCGACCGGCTGACGTCGTGCAATAACACGGGCATGAGACAGGCCATGCTGACCGGTAATATCCATCAGATCGGTGGTTGTCAGGATCGGGGAGCGCAGCAGCAGCGGCGCTGCAACCTCAAGACTGTCATTGGCAAGGGTCAGAACCAGTTTGCGCGGGGCAAAGTCGTGCTGGGCAAGAATGGCCGATACCTGCCGTCTGGCGCGGGGTGTTGCGGTTTCTAGAAGCGGCAGTGCCAGATCTTCAAATTGCTGGCTTTCATAGCGTGCAGGGCGGGTGAGGGAGGTGAAACCGGCAACGGCAGCAGCCAACAGATCGTCGGTCTTGTGGTGTGCGGAATGACCACTTCCGGATAATGTCTCCAAAGCGCGGAATTGATCAGTGGTCACGCGTATTTACCCCTTACGCCTACACAACTCAGATAAGAAAACAAATGCGCCCCTTAAAGACACAGGGCGGATAGAATGCACATTAAGGGACAACACTTAGCAATCAATTAACCAACGGCATTGATCGGGGATTTTGTTTAGTTTTATTTAATTTCAGAATAAAATTTATGTATTGTAATAATTTAAATATTAAAATCTATTTATTTAAGGTTTGTCTTAATTAATTCGTATTGTTTGAAGATGTTTCAGTTTATGTTTTTGTTAAATATTATTTTTATTTGGTGAATTATGAGTTTTATAAAGCCGGTTTTTCGCAATGAATTTGGTGCGCATGAAAGTCGCTTGCATTTAGATTATCCTTTATGGAACTGGTCTGCCTCCGATACAGAAAAAACGCCTGCAACTTATTACGAAGCTTCACTGGAGCCATGGCAAAACAGTGCTGCTCTGCCTGAAGACCGCAGCTGTGATGTGCTGGTGATTGGTGGCGGCCTGCTTGGCCTGTCTGCGGCGCTTCACCTGGCCGAATCCGGTGTTGATACGCTTTTGGTGGAGAAAAATCATATCGGTTCTGCAGCCTCCGGTCGTAATGGCGGACAACTGACACCGGGGCTGGCACGCTGGGAAGCGGCCGATATGCTGAGTAATCTGAGTTGTGATGAGGCGAAACGCCTGTGGCGCTTTGCATCCGTCGAAGCTATGACTTTGATTGATGAGTTTGCACGCGGTTATGATTTGCAGTTCGACCGACGCTACGGACATATTACTGCGGCGGTGCATCCCGGACATCTGACGGCTTTGTTGCAAGGCGCAGATGCGCGGTTCCGGCTTGGCGACAGTTCGGCGGAAGTGGCAGGACGGCATAAGCTTCTGACATTGCTGAATTCCGACTATTATCATGGCGGTGTGATCGACAGGGGCGGCGGTCAGTTACATCCGCTGGCCTTGGTACGCGGTCTGGCTTATGCTTTTGCGCGCAATGGCGGGGAGACTTTTGAGGAAACAGAAGTGGTGGCGCTTCAGGAAATTTCCGGCGGCGTGATTGCTGAGACTGCGGGCGGAAAAATTACTGCACGTAAGGCTGTGGTGCTGGCACTGCATAATTCGACATTCAGCCTCGATCCGGATGCCAGTGCCACAACAATCCCGTTCTATACCTATGTCGGAGTAACTAAACCTCTGGATGAAGGCACAATCAAAACACTGCTTCCTGCTGATATGCCGGTTTATGACACACAGGTGCAGATTGATTATTATCGGCCGGTATCGGGCAATCGTCTGCTCTTTGGCGGGCAGGGTACGGGCTCTTGCTGGGCGCCGCAGGACATTAATGCCTATTTGCTGCAGCGTATGAACACGGTTTTTCCGCAATATTCAGGATTTGAACTGGATTACTCGTGGAGCGGCGTGAGTGATTTTACGCTCAACGGGGCAACAGACAGCCGTAAGACAGAAGGCTGTATCCCTGTTTATACCGTGCATGGCTGGAGTGGTCATGGTGTGGCGCAGACTGTGCGTATCGGCAAGGCAATCAGTGATGATATCCGGAATATCAATGATGATTTCGCCATGCTGACGACAATTGATCACTATAATATTCCGATGGGGCGGCATTTGTCGCCATTTGCCATTCCGGTTGCTAAAGCTGCATTGGAAGTAATGAGTACCGTCAATCCCGGTAAGCTGATCTCGTTTTAAAATGCACAATTAAACAGGCGGACAGATGATCCTGTCCGCCTAATTCTCAATAGAAACACTCATACATTCTGCTGATTTCAGAAATTCGCTGACCTCATCACGCCATGTGGCATCCGGTTCAAAGACACGCAGCACGGCAATACCTTCACTGACAGACTGGTTAACCAGTACCGAGTGTTCGAGTTGTTGTGGGATGCTCTGTTCCAGCAGAATTTTTTGTAACGGCGAGACAAGCAGCAGGTCTGTTACCGGTGAGACCTGATCATTCAGGCTGAAGGTAATGTCGCCCTGATGATTATAAAGCGCCAGCGACCAGAACGGCACTTTGCCGATGGCGCTGATATGAACAGGCCCGTTGGAGAGATCAAAACGGCAGGCAGCGCTGCGCATCAGCGGATCATTACGCTTTGCCCAGTTCTGCCCTTCAAGCCGGTGGAAGGTTTCTGCGGAGCCGAGTTGTTCAACACGGTTCCACAATGTTTCAGACGCATAGGTCGGCACCAGCAGGATAATCGCAATATGCACGATCGCGGCTCCGATCAGACAAGCACCAATGCATAAAGCAGCTGCAGCAGCGAATGTCTCATCATGCACCGCCTTTGCAGCTGCCTGCGACCGGCATTAATTCCGGCATTTGCGGATTTTCAAAGCCGATGGAGGTGCCGAGAGCCGTGTCATAAAGCGTCATCACCAGCTGA
>JAIRVW010000425.1 GCA_031253705.1 Brucellaceae bacterium | reverse complement strand
CAACCTGAAGGGCCGAGCAGAGAGATAAACTCACCTTTTTCCACGGCCAGATCGAAATCTTTCACGGCTGTGAATTTTCCATAAATTTTGGAAACCTGTTTCAGGTTTAAAAAGCTCATGCATATCTCCCTCAGAGCGGGTTTGTCCAAGTTGAACCACAGTGCCCGCACCTGCATATGCGGCGAGTAGCTGTTAGTTCACCGCTCTTTAGGTCAGCCTGTTTTATGGCAGCTCTTCTCTGAGCGCATGCAGACAGATTTTACCGGAAGCGGAATTTGTCCGATTATTGACAGAAATTTTGTAAATTAGACAAATTCTATTTTCTATTACGAAATATTTTATATAATTTAATTCAAAATACGGAATTAAGACATGCAAGAGTCGGGCAATGAGTGAAAATACGAAATCCCCTGTGAATACCAGCCTCACAAAAGCGATCCAGATTTTGAAAGGTCTGGCAGAAAATTCACGCGACGGAATGCGGCTGATCGATCTGGCACGCGAGCTGGAACTCAGTCAGCCATCCGCACACCGCCTTCTCAAAAGCCTGATCAGCGAAGGTCTGGTTGAGCAGATCAGCGACAAGAAATCCTATCGCCTCTCACTCGATTTTTTCTGCATGGCTGCGCAAACCCGTCAGCGCGACGGGATACTCGATTTTGCCCGTCCGGCGCTCCTGCGCCTGTCTGCCACATTTAACGACACCGTCTTTCTGCTGGTACGCAACGGTTTTGACGTGGTCTGTCTTGACCGCGTGGAAGGCCCGTTTCCGATCCGATCCTTCACCGGCGATATTGGCGGCAAGGTTCCGCTCGGCATCGGTCAGGGCAGTATCGCCATTCTGGCTTTTCTGCCGGAGGAAGAGCGTGAGGCAATTATCCGCTTTAATATGCCGCGCATTCTCGACCGTGCTGCGATTGATGAGGTGGATTTGCGTATCATGATCGACAGCGTGCGTGAAACCGGTGCGGCGCATATGAATTTCGAAATGATTGAAGGCATGGCAGGGCTGGGCGTACCGGTCTTTGACCAGAACGGCGTTGCGGTTGCCGCACTGAGTATCGGCACTTTAGCTTCGCGCCTGACGGAACAGCGCCAGCGCACCATTGCCGATCTTTTGAAAAAAGAGGCCGCACTGATTTCCAGCAAGCTCAATCCGTTTGACCCGACATTGCGTTATCCAAGTCAGGCATTGTCGCGATAAATCATTCACCGCTGCATCCTCTCTGGCTGCAGCGGTGACACAAAAGCTCAGCCGAACAGTTCCGGCACATCCTGCTGTTTACGCCGCAGAGCAATTTCCCGCACCAGCCAGTCAAGAAAGTCTTTTGTGACCGGCTTTACCCGAAACAACTCCTCCTGACAGACAAACTGATAGGTTTCCTGCGGCTCGAAACTATGTTCCGAAACCAGAAACATCTGTCCGGTTCTGAGTTCCTGCTCAACCAGCGCCTGATCAATCAGCGCCACGCCCTGCCCCTCTTTCACCGCCTCCAGAATAATATGCTGATCATCAAAAATCAGATCCTGCTGGCTGTGACCAAGCATCAGGCCGGACGTGGCTATCCAGCTCTGCCATTCGGAAACGGAGCGATAATGCAGCCGGTTGCTGCATAAAAGCTCCGCCGCACTCTTATAATGGTCACGGACTGATGCCCCGCAAACTGGCACCAGCCTTTCGCGCAGCAATTGTTTGGAGAATTTTCCGGTAACCGCGCCCAGACGATAATCAATCACAATATCCGGCTGACCAGATGCGGGTACATTGGTATCAAGATGGGACAGATGCAGTTGCAAGCCCGGATGCTGCGCCAGAAATTCAGAAATGCGCGGCGCGATGATCTTCATCGAGAAAAACGGCCCGACTTTCACCCGCAACACCTTCTGCGCCGTGCGCGGACTGATATGACGGATCGTACCGGCCAGATCGTCAAAAGCCCGCTGACAGGACGTGAATAACAGGCTGCCTTCCTGTGTCAGTTCAACCCCGTGCTGCCTGCGGATAAAGACGCGCAGCCCCAGATACTCCTCCAGCAAGCGGATCTGATGACTGACCGCGCCCTGTCCGACACATAATTCATCCGCAGCCGCAGTCAGGCTGCCGCAGCGCGCTGCAGCTTCAAAAGCCCGCAATGATTTCAATCCGGGTAAACCGCGCATCTTTCGTCCTGCCTGCAATTTCACATATGAATTATTTCGATACTTTAGATCAATTCTTTCACATTGCATACAGATTTCAAATCCATCATGCTGATGGCAACAAAAAACTAAAACTTAAAATAATTATTTAATATCAATGTATTGATTGATGTTGAATGCATGTTCACGGCGACGGGAAGCGCCGGATACACAACTAAATTCTCAAATCAGACATTAAAAGAATAATGAGAATAACCGGGGAATATCGAATGAAATCAACATCCGTCACAGCGGCAACGCTTTTGTTGCTCGGCCTGTTCACCACGCAGACACCGGCAGCTGAAAAACTGCGCATCGGCACTGAAGGCGATTACAAGCCTTTCAATTATGTCACCGGCAATGGTGAGATCAAAGGTTTCGACTATGATATCGGTCAGGCTGTTTGCGCGGAAATGAAAGTTGAGTGCGAATGGAGCACCCATGAATGGTCTGGCATTATCCCTGCTCTGCAATCCGGCAAATTTGACGTGATGATTGCTTCCATGGCGATCAATGAAGAACGCAAAAAGCAGGTCACTTTCACCCGTCCTTATTATTTCAATGCCATGCATTTTATTGCCCGTAAGGATCTCGGCATTCAGGAAATCTCGAAAGAGGCGCTGAAGGGTAAGGTCATCGGCACCCAGTCCGGTTCGGTTGCGGTGGAAACGCTCAAAGATTATTTCCCCGATAATGAAGTAAAGCTCTATCCGTCCCTCAGCGAAGTATTCCTCGATATGGACAGCGGCCGTCTGGATATGGTGCTGGAAAGCCAGATGGCACTGAGCGACTGGCTGGCACAGGACAGCGGCAATTGCTGCGAATTTACCGGCAAGCCTTTCATTCTTGATGCGGCACAGGGCAATGCCATGGCCGTCCGTAAAGACAGCGGCGATCTCGCCGACCGGCTTAATACGGCGCTTGAAGCGATTATGAAAAACGGCACTTACGATAAGATCCGCCAGCAATATTTTGACTTCGACATCATGATCCGTCCGGTCAATGCCAGCGCCTATCTGAAATAAATTGCACCGCTCCCCCGTAGCCTGAAACAACGTTCCGTTTACAGGCTCCATCCTTCTGTCCTGCCAAAACCAACGGCAGGACAGAAACCTATCCGTTCGTCCATATCAATGCCGCATACATGAAAGATACCCCTATGAGCTTCAAAGTCGCCGTTCTTGAACTCAATCAGGAAACCAATACGTTTTCCAAACTGAAAACCACTTTGAAGGACTTCCATCTCTGCCATTATTTTAAAGGTCAGGAGATCGAAACCCAT
>JAIRVW010000395.1 GCA_031253705.1 Brucellaceae bacterium | reverse complement strand
GGCTACCGCAATACACCTTTTAAAGCTGCAGAAAGCGGAAACCGGCATGTCCAGGCGCTTATCGGCCCTTGGGTGCATAAATATCCGCATTTTGCCTGGCCGAAACCACGCACCGATTTTCTCGGAGAGGCCATTGCATGGTGGAACCACTGGCTGCGCGGTGAGGTGAATTCGGTTTCTGAGCTACCGCAATTGCGTGCATTTATTCTTGACGGGCCTGTGGCAGGCGGGCGGCGCAGCGAAGATCCGGGTTTCTGGGTGGCGAAACCTGTCTGGAATAAGCCTGAGACTGACATTTACAGCGCTGATGCGGATGGCATATTGCAATGCGCTGTCACGGATGCCGCAACTTATCCTGTCTATATCCGCTCACCGCTGGATACAGGCACGACCTCCGGCGAATGGTTTACGCTGAAACCTGATGCGGAAATGGCCGGTGATCAGGCGATTGATGATGCAAAATCCTATGTACTTGAAACAGCACCGTTCAGAGAAGCCAGATCCTATCTCGGAATTCCTGAAGTTGAACTGGCTGTCAGCAGCAAAGCACCGTTGGCAAATCTCGTCATACGTCTGGTGGATGTGCATCCGGACGGCAAGGCAACGCGCATCAGTTTTGGTGTGCTCAATCTTGCACACCGGAAGAGCGACGAATATCCGCAGCCGATGCCTGCGGGTGAACCGGTGGCGATCCGGATGCGTCTGGATGCCTGCGGTTATCGTCTCAAAGAAGGACATCGTCTGCGTATTGCAATTTCGACGGCCTATTGGCCGATGGTGCTGCCTGATCCGTATAATGCAGGGATTACCATTGACCGGAGCTCACTGAAATTATCGCTGCCGCTACTCGGTGAGCACGATATTATTGATATGAAACAGCCGGAAAATGATGATCCGTTGCCGCATTATCCGGTGCTTCATCCGGCTGAAACCCGCAGAACTGTTGAACGGGATCTGATGAGCGGACGCACAAATTATAATATTTACGAAGATACCGGCATGAGCATGCATCCCGATACCGGTCTGGCAGCAGGTCAGACACGGGAAGAGCAATGGTCAATCGATCCTGACAATCCGCTTTCCATGAAGGGTGTTTGTGAGTGGGTGACTTTTATGGAGCGCGATGACTGGAAACTGAAAACCATTGCCGGTGCACAAATGATCTGCACGGAAACAACATGGATCATCTCCGGCCGTTTACAGGCTTTTGAAGGTGAGAAAATGGTGTTTGAAAAGGACTATAGCGCTGAAATCCCACGCGATCATATGTAAGCCTGAAACGCAGGCCACCACTGCAGAAAACATGTTTCTGCAGTGGTGGGGGCAGGCTCTCTTATCGTTATTAATACGGGTTGCTGTCAGCAGTGAAATTAATAAAGACATTACCGTAAAGGCTTGCATCGCTGATGCGTAACAGATTTTTCTCTGTTGAATGTGTAACCTCGTTCTGCCGGAGGATCGCGGTCACAGCTGCAATATCCGGCACTTTAAGGTGAATTGCCACGCAGGCAGGGTGATGCTCGTTTTGTAAGGCTGATGGCAACGCACCATAGCGGGTTTCGATGCCTGTCCGGTCCGTGACTACATACCAGCCATTGCCGGTTTTTACCGCAAAACCATCGGCAAGGTGCTGTATTGCCTGTTCACCATAAAGCCCTGTCAGGCGTGTCTGAATGCGCGCCTGATCCCTCTTGTCCGCCATGATTGTGACTTGCGCATAGGACGATGCACCATTGGCATGTGTACTCCATTTCAGCACATAGATCAGATCCGGCCGGTGCTGCTGACAGATAAAGTTGGATAAACGGGGCAGGTCGGCATCATAGAGGATTTTGAGTGTGGTTGCTGTCCGGTCGGGTTTGCCGTCAGGCAGGATGACATCTCGGCCAAACCGGATCGTGCCCTGACAGAGAATACCCTGTGCCTCAATTCTGGCCGCATCATTTTCCGCATCTTCACTATAGAGTGCAGTCAGAGCAACGCCTTCACGTTCCTGCAAATAGCGATATATGTGACGGCCGAAATGAAAATCACCGGCAGGCAACTGATCCAGCAATGTTTCATCATAAATGCTGACGAGTTCAACAAGAGACTGCTGCATAATCGATATACAGGTGCTGGTGCCCCACGGGTGACGGCTTTGGGGTGCCATCGTAAAGCCCAGCGCTGAAAAGCGTGTGATCGCCTGATCAAGATTACGGACGGCAATGAGGGGATGGTCGATACCCAGAAAATTTGACATGAATAATCCTTGCGAGGAGCTTTCAGAAACCGGAAAATGAAGACCGGGAGCGTTGTTTTGTTCTGGCAGGCACACCGGCGACCGTGGTGTCCGGTGCAACGTCGCTCAGCACGATAGCACCGGCGGCAATCACGCTACCCTCACCAATCTGTACATTGCCGAGCACAATGGCATCCGCACCGATTGTGACACCTTTGCCGATATGCGGGTGCCTCTGCGCGCTATTATCCTTGAGCGTGCTGCCAAGCGTCACGCCATGCCATATGGAGACATCATCGCCGATAATGGTGGTTTCTCCCACGACAAAACCCAGCCCGTGATCAAGCCAGATACCTTTGCCGATCCGTGCGGCAGGGTGAATATCTGTTGAGAACTGCCGCCCGAAACTGGTTTTCAGCGCCAGTGCCAGATCATGATCACCGGCCGTCCACAGACTATGGGTGACACGGTAGCCAAGCAGGGCATGAATGCCGCGTGAAAACAATAATGTCGTGGTTTCGCCGCCCGGTTCAAAATTTTTCCGGCTGGTGACTGCAATATCCGTCAGCGCGGCATATAATGCAGGATGATCTGTAGCGAAAACCTGTAGGGCTACCCGATAAATATCTGACCGGCTGCTCTCAGGACAGGCCGCTGCAAGTACGCGGGCTAATAACTCCGCCTCGTTACTAAACTGATCCGGTTGCAGTCCTATAATCTGGGCGATTGTTGGTTCACGCTTCAGCAATGCAGTTACATCACTGGTCAGATCAGAGTTTAAAGGGGATGAAGCGGCATGTGAATTTTGCTCATTCATGGTATGGAAAACAGTATTTTCTTTCAAGGAAGCTCTCCTTAATGCTGCAAAACGCGTGATAAAAATGTTTTCAGGCGTTCATTCTGCGGCTTGTCAAAAATCTGCGCAGGCGTTCCGGTCTCAACAATTTTCCCCTGATCGATATAGACAACACGGTCAGCTACCTCGCGGGCGAAGCTCATTTCGTGCGTTACAATCATCATGGTCATGCCATCGGCAGCCAGTTCACGCATGACATCCAGCACCTCACCGATCATTTCCGGATCGAGTGCTGAAGTCGGTTCATCAAACAACATCAGATGCGGTTCCATCGCCAATGAACGGGCGATTGCGACACGCTGCTGCTGGCCGCCGGATAATTGACCCGGATATTTCTCTGCATGGGCAAGAAGGCCAACCCGCTCAAGAAGACAGCGTGCTGTGGCTTCAGCTTCAGCCGGTTTTTTTCTGCGCACCCGTATCGGTGCCAGAGTGATATTTTCCAGTACTGTTTTATGCGGAAACAGGTTAAACTGCTGAAAAACCATGCCGACACCCTTGCGTATGGCAACCAGTTCTTTGTCAGCACCATAGCGCCTGTCTTCTTCCGGCGGCATTTGATAGCCGTCAACCATCAGATCACCGGTCTGATAAACTTCGAGACCGTTAACGCAGCGGATCAGGGTTGATTTTCCGGAGCCGCTGGCACCGATAATGACCACGACCTCTCCGCGGGTCACCTGAAGGTCGATATTTTTTAGCACCTGTAATGCGCCGTAGAATTTGTTCATGCCGTTGATATCGACGATTATATTCATCGGTTTCAGCCTTTGTTCATGGGGCGCAGATTTCATGTTCGGCTGTCTTTCGCCAGATGCAGTTCCAGTTTGCGGGCGGCAAAGGTAATCAGTGAACCGATCAGGAAATAAACAACGAAAAGGAAGCCGTAGACTTCGTAAGTCCGGTCGCCGAATTGCGGATTAGCGAGGATCATCTGACCGGCACGCAGGAAATCTGTGAGACCGATGATGAACACCAGTGGTGCGGCATTGAATACATCCAGCACATTTCCGACCAGACCCGGTACAGCTACTTTTAAAGCTTGCGGCAAGACGACGGAGCGGTTGATTTCGAATGTGCTGAGACCAAGTGATCGGGCGGCTTCGACTTGTCCGCGCGGTACATTTTGCAAGCCGCTGCGGATATATTCCGCAACATAGGCCGAGAAAAAGACAGAGAAACCGGCCATGCCCCGTGCCACATCGGGGATTGAGAGTTCCGGCGCCAGAACCGGCATAACAATCCATATCCAGTAGAGAACCAGAATAAGCGGCACGGAACGCATGACTTCAATATAGGCGGTACAGGTATAACGGATGCTGGGGATTTCACTGCGTCGGCCAAAAGCCAGCAGAATACCGAGGGGTAAAGTCACAAGTGCTGTGACCAATGTG
>JAIRVW010000374.1 GCA_031253705.1 Brucellaceae bacterium | reverse complement strand
CTGGTCGAAAGACCGCTTCGATCCTTATGAGCGCGTGCAGCTTGACCGCAGCACCGGCGCCGGTTTCAAAACCAATGACGGCGGCTTCAGCCCGTCCGTCGGCCTGACCTTTGAGCCATGGGAACAGACCCAGTTCTATATCAATTATTCCAATACATTACGCGCGCCGAGTATGATTGAATCCGTCTCTGCGTTTAACAGTGTTTCTGCCAATGCTGATGTGAAGCCTGAACGCTCCAGCAACTGGGAGCTTGGCACCAATATCATTCGCAACAGTATTCTCGCTGATGACGATACGGCAATGCTGAAACTCGGCTATTTCAACTGGGATGTGAAAAACTACATCGCCCGCAATCTGGTTCTCAATCCGCAGAGACCAACCGATCTCGGGCTGAATATCGCCAATATTGACCGTGCCAAATTTGCAGGGCTGGAATTTTCCGGCCGCTATGAGCTGGACGGCTTTACCGCCGATCTCGCAGCCAATTATTTTCTGAATGTCGAATATTGCCGCACAGCAGACAGCTGTGAAGGTAAGAGCCTGTATGGCGACTATGCCACCAACCATGTGCAGCCGAAATATTCCGTTGACCTCACTTTGTCCCAGAAGCTGCTGGAAGAACGGCTGATGGTCGGCGGCCGTGTCTCCTATACAGGGCCGCGCACTATCGGCCATGGCGATGTGACCGCACAGGGCGCATCAGAGTTCATCACACCGGTGCTCTGGAAGCCTTACACGCTTGTCGATATTTTCGCAGAATATAAAATCACCGATAATATGACGGCGGCTTTCCGTGTCGAAAACCTGTTTGACAAATTCTACATCGATCCGCTTGCATTGGTCACCCAGCCGGGGCCCGGCCGCACATTCTATGTCAGCCTCACGGCGGATATCGGCGGTGAACAGCAATTACCCTCACTGCCATCCTTCCTGACAAAGCGTCCAACGGCTGAAGGCGCTCCGATTGACTGGACAGGGCTTTATGCCGGTGCTCATGCGGGCGGTATTTCCTCCCGCCTGTGGGGCAATACGACCGCACTTGACGGCACCTATAATGCGATTGCAGCAACTGAATCTGCGGACTTCCGTATGGATAGCGGATTGTTTGGTGTGCAGACCGGTTATAACTGGCAATTGCCAAACCGTGTGGTGCTGGGGATTGGAGCCGACTGGAGCAAAACCTATCTCAATGCTGCACATAAAGCCCGCACCACTGAGGGTGATTTTGCCGGTACCGGCAATGTGCAGGCGCAGACTTTCTATAATATTGACTGGACAGCCGCTGTGCGCGGTAAGCTTGGTTACGCGCTGGATAATCAATGGATGCTCTATGGCACCGGCGGTGTGGCCTTTGCCCGTGAGAGCCAGTCCCGCGAGCAATATCGTGTCAATGCAGATAGTTCTGACAAGGTCACAGAAATTGCGCTGACTGAAAAAGAGAAAGCAACACGCTTCGGCTGGACAGCCGGCGGTGGGATTGAATATGCCCTCAATGACCGCTGGTCGGTGATGGCTGACTATTCCTATACGCGTTTTGGCAAAACCAATATCAGCTTCAACAATGCCCGTTCCGGTATCACGCGGGACTGGGAAACGCAGGAGCAAACCGGCGTTGAAATCGTCGATCCGTCAAAACAGCCGGGAATGGCCGACTTCTGCACTCAGTTTCCGGAATATTGTGAGCCTTACGAAAAAGCCATCTACGAGACAGTTAAACATCAAGGAACATCCAGCATTAAAAACGGCCGCAACGCGTCCAATTCTCTGGATTTCCATACCTTCAAAATCGGGCTGAATTACCGTTTCTGATGTAATTAAAAACGCCGGTCTGAGGGCTGCTCAGACCGGCGTTTTTTTTAATGCTCAGAGCGCTCTTTGCGCTTGGCAGCGTCATCCATCAGCTCGTACCACATGGCATTGAGTACTGCGAAAGCCGCCGCGAGGGGTAGTCCTAATATCCAGGCGAAATACCACATTTAAAACCTCATATTATACAAGAGACAGAAATGATGATGAAAACGGGCATCAGTAATGCCCCTCTTCCATATCGCTTTCTGTTACTTTTCCGCGCAGCACATAATAAACCCAGCTTGTATAGAGCATGATGATTGGCAGCATGATGCCAGTGCTGATCAGCATAATAAACAGGGTCAGGTGACTGGACGAGCTGTCCCATACGGTCAGGCTGACATCGGGATCCAGCGATGACGGCAGAATAAACGGGAACATCGCCACGCCGACCGATGTAATCACACCGAAGATCGACAGTTTACCAAAGACCATAGCAGCCAGCGGGCGGCGGATCTGCAAAGACAGCATCACCAGAAACGGTGCGACCAGCCCGAGCGCCGGTATTGTCCACAGAGCCGGATAGCGCAGATAATTGGCAAGCCATGCGCCCTGTTCAACCACAGCGGTTTTATAAAGCGGATTGGACGGACCATTCGGGTCGATCTCGCTGGTAATACGGTAGCCAAGACCGGATTTCCAGAGATAGAGGCCTGCTGCCACATAGAAAACCACCGTCAGCAGAGCGAAAACCGTGCCGTAGTTTTTGGCGCGCTGTGCCACTGTTCCTGTGGTTTTGACACAGAGCCATGCACAGCCGTGCATTGCCAGCATGATCACAGACATCAAACCGGCAAGCAGTGCAAACGGGTTGAGCAATGCGAAGAACGACCCTTCATAGAAGATCATCATGTCGTCATTGATGCGGAACGGTACACCGAGCAGCACATTGCCGACAGCCACACCGAAAATCAGCGAAGGCACAAAGCCGCCGATAAACAATGCCCAGTCCCAGCCGGTGCGCCACAAAGTACCCGGCCTTTTATTACGATATTTAAACCCGACCGGCCGCAGGATCAGTGCGAACAGGATGATAAACATCGCCAGATAAAAGCCGGAAAATGACACAGCATAGAGCTGCGGCCATGCGGCAAAAATCGCACCACCAGCCAGAATGAGCCAGACCTGATTGCCTTCCCAAACCGGCTCAATCGTTTCCAGTACCAGACGGCGCTCCATATCGTTAC
The DNA here is from genome assembly GCA_031253705.1 of Brucellaceae bacterium. Classification (GTDB taxonomy): domain Bacteria; phylum Pseudomonadota; class Alphaproteobacteria; order Rhizobiales; family Rhizobiaceae; genus Pseudochrobactrum. Next base: position 4,838 of record JAIRVW010000374.1, on the reverse strand, counting down.
GGGCAACAAAAGGCAGCATAGTTTCAATGCCAAGATCAAAACCGTCCATTGCCGCGAAGCCGATCAGCAGCACGCCCAGCAGCACCCACCAGATCAGACGCAGAGTTGAATAATCAAGAAGATCGGACAAAATCATTATTTTGCCTCCCCTAATGTAACTGGTTTACTGGCGGCAGGTTTTGCAAATGGTGCCGATACCGGCGCATGATCCGGCTGCGGCCCGTTACGGATTGCACGCAGCATCACACCCATCTCGATGACGAACAGCACTGTGTAGATCAGGATAAAGCCGGTCAGAGAAATCAGCACCGTGACCGGACTGAGATTGGATACCGCCACAACAGTTGGCAGCACACCCTCAATACTCCACGGCTGACGTCCGAATTCCGCAACCAGCCAGCCCATTTCTGCCGCAAGCCATGGCAGCGGAATGGAGCAAACTGCAACCCACAACAGCCAGCGATGCTTGTCGAGTTTCCTGCGGGCAGAAAGGAAGAAGAATGTTCCGGTCAGCAACAGGAAATACATGCTGAGCGCCACCATCACACGGAAAGCGACGAACAGCGGCAGCACGCCCGGCACAGTATCATTGGCAGCCGCAACAATCTGGGCATCCGTAGCGTTGCGCGGATCTTCGACATATTTTTTCAGCAGCAGACCATAACCAAGATGCTGGCCATATTGCTCAAAAGCCTGTTTGACCTCGGCTGGTGCCTCCTCGCCGCGCGGTGTCGCTTTGATGGTCTGCAAGGCATCATAGGCCTTGATACCGTCGCGAATACGATCCTGCGCCTGCAGAACCAGCTGATTGATGCCCGGAATTTCGATAGTCAGTGAGCGCGTGCCGATCAGCCCCATCACATAAGGAATGTGAATGGCATAATGTGTCACGCGGTTTTCCTGATCCGGCAGTCCGATAACTGTAAACGATGCCGGAGCCGGTTCCGTATCCCACATGGCCTCAATCGCGGCCATTTTCATGCTTTGGTGGTCAGAGGTCAGATATCCGCTCTCATCTCCCAACACGACAACCGATAAAGCCCCTGCCAGACCGAAGGACGCTGCCACTGTCATTGAGCGCTTGGCCAGTTCCAGATGACGGCCTTTGAGCATATACCAGGCCGACACACCGAGAATGAAAATCGACGCAGTGACATAACCGGCAGAGACAGTATGCACCACTTTGGCCTGCGCCACCGGATTGAAAACCACGGCGAAAAAGTCCGTAATTTCCATGCGCATGGTTTCAGGATTAAAGCGCGAACCGACCGGATTTTGCATCCAGCCATTGGCCACCAGAATCCACAACGCGGAAATATTCGAGCCGATTGCCATCAGGTAAGTGACGGTCAAATGGCCGATCTTCGACAACCTGTCCCAGCCGAAAAAGAACAGACCGATAAAGGTTGCTTCCAGAAAGAAAGCCATCAGCCCTTCCAGTGCGAGGGGCGCACCGAAAATATCGCCGACATAATGGCTGTAATAGCTCCAGTTCATACCGAACTGAAACTCCATCACCACGCCGGTCGCGACACCGGTGACAAAGTTGATACCAAATAATGTACCCCAGAATTTTGTCATTTGCCGCCAGATCAGGCGACCGGTCATCACATAGACCGTCTCCATAATCGCCAGCAGGATTGAGAGCCCCAGCGTTAAGGGCACAAACAAAAAGTGGTACATGGCGGTGACTGCAAATTGCAGCCGGGATAGTGAAACAATATCCAGTTCCATCATCATCCGCCGCGGGGGCGCGGCGCTCCTGTTGAGCGCATCCTGCCAATATGGGGGCCATTTTTAAGCAGGATGCACGTTAAATCAGACAGTTAATGTGACCGGCGTAATCGCCGGAAACGTCTGTGAGATGCCTGCAGGTCGGATATGTAAACAGATGATGCAAAATACACTAATTTACAAAATCAGGATACAAATATCCGTTCCGGCCAGAAGCACCGGCCGGTTGCAGGGTTTTTCACCATTTGAAAAATGAAGGCGGTGCTTGGGAGGAAACCGCGTTCAGTTCAGTCAGAGCGAACTGCTGTCGTCAGATAATCACTCTGCCAGTGTGTAAAAATCATGCTTCATAAAGCGGGGCGTCCTTTTCAAAACATGGGTATCGGCCTGTCCGGTTTGGACAGGCGCACTTGTTAAACCTGCCGTAAGCTGTTCAGAATTTCTGAAAACTCGGGCGTATCCTTATGTACTTCTGCGGTCATGCGGCCATGGCTCATCACAATGATCCGGTCTGCAATCTCAGCTTCACGACGCAGATGCGTGGTAATGATCATGGTTCTGGTGCGATCACCAGCAACGGATTGTGCCAGCCGCTGCAAAATATCCTGCGCAGTTGCCTTATCCAGCCCCTCAGTCGGTTCATCCAGCAACCAGAGCGGCGTGTTGTGCAGAAACAGCCGCGCCAATGCGAGGCGTCGCGCCTGCCCGCCGGACAGGCCTAGCCCGCCCTCACCCAGCATCGTTTCCAGTTGCTCCGGCATTTCACGGACTGTTTCGGCCAGACCGGCCGTTTCCAGTGCCTGCATCAGATCGGCATCCGTTGCCTTGGGTTGGGCAAGACGCAGATTTTCGGCCAGACTATCCTGAAAAAGCTGCGTTTTCTGCGTCAGCAGCGTTGCCGCCTCATGACGGACAATGCCGGAAACCGGTGTCATCTCACCGGCAAGCAAGGCCATGAGCGTCGATTTACCTGTGCCGCTCGTACCGACAATCGCCAGTTTTTCACCTTTACGCACTGTCAGGCTGATATCCTGCAACACCAGAGGTGCTGCATCATCATAGCGCATGTTGACTTGTTCCAGATACACAGCCTCATGCGGATTGGCCGGTTGCACCGGCACATAGAAATGCGGCTGTGTCTCATAGCGATCGCCAACGCGTCGTGCGGCCATCAATGTACGGCCAAGCTCCATGGCACCACGGCGCAGCGCTGCAAACGGCTCCATAGCACCGAGTGCCATCAGCAGCGCAAAAGCAGCAACGGCCGGTGAAATGCTACCCGCTTCCGCAAGCCAGACACCGCCGAGCAGAGCCACACAAAGCAGGAGTGTACCTGCAATGCCAAAACCCGCACCAACCGAGATTTCAATCCGGTTGAGATGATCATCCGCTTCAGACAGGCGTTTATCCGCCGTGCAAATTCCGGCGCTCTGCGCTTGCAAACGTCCGGCCATCAGCAAATCTGTCTGACCGGAAACCAGATCGATACTGCGCGCACGCACCGCCTCTACGGCTTTGGCACGGCGGCGCATCGGTTTCATCGCCCAGAGCGCTGCAATCAGCGGCAGGCCGAAACCGGCAATGAGCAAAACCAGAACCATTGCCAGTGAGAAAGCCGTATCCATCAGCCAGAAGGCAAAGCCGACAACCAGAATAGTTGCAAAAGCCGCGCCCGCAGGTACCAGCACCCGCAGATAAAGCGCATCCAGTGCATCAATATCCGCCGTCAAACGAAACAGCAGGCGGCTCGGGCGGCGTAATAGTTCTTTTGCGGCTTGTGGTGCCGCCCAGCTGCGAAACAGCTTTTCACGCATGGCAGCCAGTACAGCCAAAGTCGCGTCATGGGTGACCAGACGCTCCGCATAGCGCGATGCGGTGCGCAGGATCGCCAGCAAACGAATACCAGCCGCAGGCGCAAAGACATCGAAAGCCAGCGCCGTTGCCGTCGCCAGACCGGCAATTGCCGTTGCGGTCAGGAACCAGCCGGAAAGACCAAGCAACAAAATACCGCATAAAACGGTGATTGCTGCCAGTAATATACCGGCCCATAATTTGCCGCGTTTTTCCGAGAAAAACAGCTTCAGTACAGGTTTCAGAGCAGAGAGCTTTTTCATTCTGCCGCCCTCCGCGTTACAGCTGCGGTTGTGTCGCTATCTTCCTGAATGTGCAGATTTTCTGCGCCGCTCAGCCTGTCCACACGAATAACGCGTCCCATTTTACGGGCGAGTTCTTCGTCATGCGTAGCAATGATCAGTGTTTTGCCCTGCGCCATTGCCAACAGACCCTGCGTTGCCTTGGCAGCCGTTTCGCTGTCCAGATGGGCTGTCGGCTCATCCGCAAAGACAATACCGGCATCCGCTTTCAGCGCCGCTCTGGCCAATGCCAGACGCAAACCTTCCCCGCCGGAAAGGCCGGTGCCGTTTTCACCAAGACCGGTAGCCGCAGCCGCGGAGGCCACACTGTCGAGCGCCGCAGTTTTCAGTGCGTCCTGCACATCATTCAGCGTAAAGCCGTCACGGCCAAGCGTAATATTTGAGCGCACAGAACCGGAGAAAATATGCGGCTTCTGACCGATCCACGAAAATTGACCGCGTAAAGTATCGGCACTGTTTTGGTTGAGCACAGTACCATTGATCAGGACATCACCGCTCTTAGGAGCGATCAGTCCGGCCATCATCGCCAGCAATGTTGACTTACCGCTACCGCTCGGCCCTAGAAGTGCGACATGCTCGCCTTGCGCAATCTGCAGATTGAAATCATCGAGCAGATTGGTTTCATCACCCTCTGCATAGCTGAAATCCACATGACGCAATGTAACGGCATGCTGATCATCTGTTTCAGACTGTGCAGACGCAGGTGCTGCCTCAGCGACCAGTTGCATACCACCGGCGCTGATATTCTCCAGCGCATCGATTGCGGCTTCACCGGCCGCACGGTCATGCCAGACGGCGGAAAGCTCTCGCAGCGGTTCGAAAAATGTCGGCGCCAGCAGCAGGATAAACAGCCCCTGCCCCAATGACAGCGTTGTGCCCCATGCGCCGAAATTCAATTCGCCCAGCAGATGGAAGCCGATATAAACTGCGACCATAGCCACGCCGAGCGCG
>JAIRVW010000367.1 GCA_031253705.1 Brucellaceae bacterium | reverse complement strand
AGTCCGAGCGAAAAAAGCACGGCTGCGCCTGTAATGAGCAAGCTTCTGCTGCGGTTTTGTGCGAAAATACGCTGCAACGACGACATCTCCATAAGCATTATCCCAACGGTACTTCCGTATCCAGATGAACTTGGGTAAACCACCTTGCATCCGGATGCAACAAAAGCATGGGCGTTAAATGATGATTCTTAATTTATTAAGGCGCAAATCCCGAGTAAATGAAGCAATTACGCTGTTGATTTATGAAAAAATCGTGGCAGCAGCACGACAGAAACGCTTCTATGCGGAGTTTCTTGTGCCCGATACACCAATCGGCCGTTATGAAATGCTGTCATTACACGTCTTTTTGCTGATGCATCGCCTGAAATCGGAAGATCCGGCGCTGAAAGAACTGACGCAGGATGTTGCCGAAGAGTTCTTCAAAGATGTTGATCACTCTTTGCGCGAGCTGGGTATTGGTGATCAGGGCGTGCCGAAGCGGATGAAGAAACTGGCGCGCATGTATTACGGTCGTGTGCTGACTTATGCCGAAGCAATCGACAACAATAACAGCGCGGAACTGGCACAGGCGCTGAGCCGTAATGTGAGGCCGGATCTGGTTGAAGCAGGGCAGAGCTGGGCACATGCGGATGCAATGGCGACCTATGCAATGCAAACTTATGAACATCTGCGTCACCAGCCGGACAGCGCTTTCCTTGAAGCCGGCTTCAGCTTTGCATAAATATTTATAAGAATACCGGGATTGGTGCCGCTAAAGCTGCGCGACCGGAAATAGAAGATGGACTTATCATGACAAAACATAGCGGCTCGGGCACAGCAGGTTTGAGCTATCCGGTTTCGGTAGCCCATGTGCCGGGCAAGGGCATCACTGTTAAGATCGAAGCAGATGAGAAAGAACGCGCGCAGCTGGCTGAAAATCATGAGCTGCTGTCCGTTGCTACTTTCAAGGCGGATTTTCTGATCACCCAGTGGAAAAAAGACGGCATTAAACTGCGCGGTCATATTGAAGCGCAGATCGTGCAGGCCTGTGTTGCCACGCTGGAGCCGATTGATGCTGTGATCAGTGAAGATGTGGAAACGGTTTTCGTGCCGGAAAATTCCCGTCTTGCACGGATCCGTCTGGATGAAAGCGGCGAGATGCTGATTGATGCCGAAGGGCCGGATATGCCGGAAACCTTCTCCGGTGACCGCATTGATATCGGCGCGGTGGCAGAAGAGTTTTTCGAACTGGCGATTGATCCTTATCCGCGTAAAGCTGAAGCGGATTTTGTTGAAATCATCGAGGAAGATGAGGACGAAGGTGAAAGCGATATCAAGCCGGATTCGCCTTTTGCGAGCCTTGCCAAGCTGCGCGATAAAAACTGAAACGCTGATTTTGCGGGCGCAGCCGCTCACGGAATTTGAATAGGCAAAGCCTGTAAAGTGCTTTATATTCAAAAACATGTTGTGAAGGCTGCCGCTTTACAAACGGATGTCTGTGTGCCGGAATTAAATTTAAGTTGTGCGCGCAGGCAAAAAAGTTATTTTGCAAAATTCAGGGCGGGTTGCAGCGCTGTCTCAGGGCTGCTGCTTCGCGAAGAAACAAGACAAAGATATTCACGCCCGGTTTGCGGGCGCGGAATATGCATTTAAATCATGCCGGACAGGCAGCCTTTTGGGCAACCCCGTATGGTTTGTAAGGACCGGTATAGGACGATCAAGTGGTCACAATTTCTATTGACGCTATGGGGGGCGATTTTGGCCCTGAAGTGGTTATCCCCGCTGCGGCGAATGCACTGGAGCGTCATCCTGACATCCGGTTTATTTTTTATGGTCTGGCCGGTAAGGTCGAACCTTTTCTGGATAAATTTCCGAAACTGAAAGCTGCCTCGGTGCTGCATATCAGCGAAACCGCCGTGCAGATGGACGATAAGCCGAGTCAGGCTTTGCGCAACGGTCGTGGCAAATCCACGATGTGGCAGGCGATTGAAGCGGTGAAAAACGGCGAGGCCGATGTGTGCGTTTCCGCCGGTAATACCGGTGCGCTGATGGCGATGGCTAAATTCTGCCTGCGCATGATGGCGAATATTGAACGTCCGGCTATTGCGGCGATCTGGCCGACCACGCGCGGTGAGAGCATTGTGCTTGATGTCGGTGCCAGTATCGGTGCCGATGCCCGCCAGCTGATTGATTATTCGGTGATGGGCGCCGGTATGGCGCGTGCATTGTTCGAGATTAAACGCCCGACAGTCGGTCTTCTCAATGTTGGTGTTGAGGAAGTCAAAGGTCTTGATGCCATTAAAGAGGCCGGTGCAGCTCTCAAAGCCACACCGCTGCAGGGCTTTGAATATAACGGCTTTGTTGAAGGTGATGATATCGGCAAGGGCACCGTGGATGTTGTTGTCACGGAAGGCTTTACCGGTAATATCGCGCTGAAAACCGCAGAAGGCACAGCCAAACAGATCGCTTCTTACCTGCGCGGCGCGATGAGCCGCACATGGATGGCCAAACTGGGCTTTATTTTCGCCAAGGGCGCATTCATGCGCCTGAAGGAGAAAATGGATCCGAATAAGGTCAATGGCGGCGTGTTTCTCGGTCTCAACGGTGTGGTGATCAAAAGCCACGGCGGCGCCAACAGCGACGGTTTCTGCTCGGCGATTGAAGTCGGCTATGACATGGTGCGCAATGGTCTGATGCAGAAGATCGAAGCGGATCTGACGACCTTCTACAGCCAGTATAAAGCTGAAACGGCGGAAAGCGGCGACGATACTGCGGAGGCCGCAGTAAAGCCTGCGTGAGCGCGTTTTACCTATCGTAAATTTGCCTTATATGATTTCCATATAAGCGTTTATTCTGTCAGTCATTGCTTTCCGTTCAGGCATTTGTAATGACTGACATACTATTGCATCTGTCCGGCGATAACTTCACGTATGAAAATTGCCGGAAG
>JAIRVW010000317.1 GCA_031253705.1 Brucellaceae bacterium | reverse complement strand
AGTTTGATATGACTGCTCTCGCCAATGAGGTGTTTGAGCAGCCGGATCAGACTGAAGCAGAAGAGATTGATCTCTCTGCCCTGCCGGAAACACCGGCCGATCCGGTTCTGCCTTCCGCTGATACAAATGCGGCAGGTGAAACAACGCCTGCAGCTGCGGAAGTCTACACTCCGCCGAGCACGGCCGATCTCGAACTGGATCGTTTGCTCCAGCAAACCGCAGCCCAGTTCTGATCTGACGGGATTTGAGCAAAATAATAAGGCGCCTCTCACGAGGCGCCTTATGCATTTCAAACCCTGAGGGATTTCATACTCAGCGGGCAAGCAGCTCCATAACGGCCTGCTCAATCACAGCCGTATCCGCATCATTCAGTCCTTCACCGGCCACATGTCCCCAATGTGACTGCAAAACACGCAGTTCCGCGCGGCTTATTTTCGCTGCCTCTTCTTCCGCATCCTGCACGGTAAAATACAAGTCTGTCGATGACGGCATGATAATCGTATCTGCCTGAATGGCTGCCAGCGCTTTGTCCAGATCGCCCTGATATTTGTCATTGGCGCTGATATCCGCATGACGTCCTGTCCAAAGCTGTGTGATCAGATTATTGGCATCGCGTTTCAGGAACCAGCCCTCCCAAAAACCGACGAGAAAATCTTCCGGAGACGCATAGCCGAGAGCCGTTTCATCAAGACGTTCACGGAAAAAGCTTTGCGAAAAACCCCATGCCGCATAGATACGGGCAGCAACCCGCAAACCCTGATGGGGTTGTTGCGTATAAAATCCCTGTTTAAAATCGGCATCCAGCTCAATCGCCGCCCGTACACTGTCGAAAAACAGGCTGAAATGGCGCGATGTCCGCGCCGCACTCTGAAATGTAAACAGGCGCTCAACCATATCCGGAAAAGCCGCAGCCCATTCAAAAGCCTGCGCACCGCCGAGTGACCAGCCGATTGCCAGCCGGATTTTCTCAATGCCGAATTGTTCTGTCAGCAGGCGATGTTGCTGCTGCACATTGTCATGCAATGTAACCTGCGGAAAACGACTGCCATTATTGGGTGCAGGCGTATTGTCCGGCGAGCTGGACAAGCCGTTACCAAAAGCATCCGGAATAATGATGAAATATTTTTCCGGATCCAATGCCCTGCCCGCACCAATCAGCCATGCTGCATCCTCATGTGTACCGGCGAAAGATGTGGGATAGAGTATCACATTGTCTTTTGCCGCATTGAGCGTGCCGAAGGTCTTATAGGCCAGTTTCGCCTGCCGGATGCAGCGCCTGGACTGCAGCTGAATATCACCAAGTTCAAAAATATCATAAGTCATCTTGTCAGTCCTTGCTGCCGGTAACAGCATTTGCACCACGCATCATCAGAAAAATGAGAATAAATCCGCTCGCAGGCAAAGCGCCTGCAATCAGCAAAGTGCTGTGCAGCCCGAAAGCATCCACCACGCGCCCGCCGGCGAAAGAGCCAAGGGCAATACCAATATTGAAAACGGCCACATAGAGCGACGTCACAACCTCAATGGCACGGGGAGCAGCCTGCATCATCCATGTCTGGAGTGAGACAGAAACACCGCCATAAGCAATGCCCCAGAGCACCAGCATGACAGCACCGCCGCTATGACTACTACCCAGCAGAGCGAAACCGGCAATGCTGAGGGTCAGTCCTGCGGCAATCGCAATCAGGGTCGCGCCGGTTTTGCGGGCAACAACCATACCGGCAAGGAAATTGCCGCTGATCCCTGCAACGCCATAGCCGAACAGTAACAGGCTGATCCATTCTGCGCCGAAGCCGGACATAGTCTGCAAAAGCGGATGCACAAAAGTATAGGCCATGAAGTGACCGGCCACGAGCAACACTGTCAGCACCAGCCCGAAACGCACCATAGGATTACCAAACTGCATCATGAACTGCTGCGGTCTGACGCGATGGCTGACCGGCAATGCGGGTAAAGCGACGATCAGGAGTAGCAGAGCGATCAGGCTGAACACAGCCATACCGGCGAACGCCATGCGCCATCCGGCCAGTTCACCGGCGAGAGTCCCAAGCGGCACACCAAAGACAGAAGCAACAGACACACCGCCGAAGATCACAGCCGTTGCCAGCCCTGCGGACTGCTCCGGCACCAGTCTTGATGCAAGACCACCTGCGACTGACCAGATGCCGCCCATACAAAACCCGACAAGCACGCGGGCAGCCAGCAGCCAGCCCAAATTTGGTGCACAGGCCGAGATCAGATTTGCAATCATCAGCAAGACCATCAGTCCGGCCAGAATGTGCCTCCGGTCAATGCCGCCTGCGGCAATGACCACAACCGGCGCAAACAGACCGGCAAGAATAGCCGGAACCGAGATTGTCAGACCGGCCAGACCGACAGAAACATCAAAGGCACCGGCAACCGGTGTCATCAGACCGACCGGCAGCATTTCAGTAGTGACAACCGAAAAAGTAGACAGGCCGGTCGCCGTTACGGCCAGCCAGTTGCCTTTATCTTCTCTCTTCTGCGAGATCGGTTTTGAACATTCCGTTACAATTTCCACAACCCGTCCTTTCTTCAGAAATGCGGGTTGCATGCTTTACTGTATCTCAAAGTAAGATAAACATGACCATCGTGGAAACACTGGCGACAAATCGTATTCAATGTGACGGATAATCATCATGATCAACCACTTCGGAGATCTGCTGGCCTTTGTAAAAGTCGCAGATAGCCAAAGCTTTACCCAAACGGCGGAACGGCTTGGTATGTCCCGTTCAGCGGTTGGTAAATGCATTGCACGACTGGAAGAAAATCTGGCAACCCGTCTGGTGCATCGCACCACCCGTTCTGTGCGCCTGACCGAAGAAGGCAAATTATTTTACGATCATGCCATGCGCATTATCTGCGAGGTAGATGATGCAGAAGCCGCATTAGCGCAGCGCAACCAAACGCCGAAAGGCCGTTTGCGTATTGATCTGCCTATCGCTTTCGGACGCTTGCACATCCTGCCTTTGTTACAGAGTTTTCTTGAACACTGGCCGGAAC
>JAIRVW010000313.1 GCA_031253705.1 Brucellaceae bacterium | reverse complement strand
ATCCGTGCGGCTGAAGAGGCTGAAAAACCGCTCTTCCTGTTCGGCGTGTCTCTGCAGGGGCATGGTCCTTATGCGCCAAGCCGCTATCCGGACAGCAAAATCAAAGTTGTAACCGATGCAGGCAGCGCTGTGAGCGAGGCTTCAAAAGGTTCTGTGCGTTCTTATGCGCAAGGCGCGCAGGATGCGGATATCAATCTGGCACGGTTAATGGACTGGGCGAAGAAGCGCGAACGGGAAACCATTATTGTGTTTTTCGGCGATCATCTGCCGCCGATGGGCGATGTCTATGTCGAAAGCGGGTTCATGAAAAACCGCACGGCAAGTCGTGTCGATACTGCTGATCATATGATGGCGCAGCATGAGACACCGCTGGTTCTGTGGTCAAGCCGTACTGACAGCCTGCGTGGTGTGGGAACGGTCAGCCCGTCTTTCCTGCCGCTCTATGTACTGGAAATGGCCGGACTTCAGCATCCTTATTACACCGGCTTTCTCGGTAAAGTGCATCAGGAATACAGCGTGATTGACGGCCATATGCTGCTGGATAAAGATTATACGCCGCATGCAGGCTGGATGCAGCAACCGTCTATTCCGCAGATTTTGCAGGATTATCGTCAGGTGCAATATGACATGATGTTTGGTAATACCTATTCCAAGGAAAAGATATTTCCGTTTCTGAGTGCCGGTATTTATGCCGCGGGCGATCACGATAATAAAGAACAGGTTACATCGACAAAATACTAGAGTGCTGCGTCAAGATTGCTCATCCGTTCTGTTCGGGCTTCACTACCGGTTTTTACGTACTTGCTATGATTTGATAATTTTTTTATCTTTGATCAAAGATTGCGCGTATCGTTCTTTTTTCTGCTGAGAGGCGCGGCCTTTTGGCCTGAAACGGAACCGGTCAGGGGGAAGCGAATTTGAAGCGGCATCTTACGCAGTTTGCGCTGGTCTTGTTGCTTCCGCTGGTTTTCCTGTCAGGCTTTTTTCTGTGGCTGCTGGTCATGCACGAGAGAACGCGCATTGAAAATCAGACGTTAGAGGTCACGCAAGCTCTCTCCATTACCATTGACCGCGAGATTTACGGATTACAGCGCGCAGCTGAAATCATCAGCTATTCCAATATTTTAAGAAATGGCCGCTTTGATATTTTGCAAACAACATTGCGGGATATGGCGGCTGAACTGAATATTGTTATGACGATCTATGATCCGGAAGCGAAGCTGCTGGTGTCGTCGGATACGGAACATATTTCGGATATTCCGCTGTTGACGAAGGCAGATCTGAAACAGGTTTCTTTGGAAAAGCCGACTTATGTCAGCGGCCTCATGCGCGCGCGTCCGGATGATCCCTATTACTTTACGGTACTGCGTCCGGTTATCGTTGAGGGCAGGCTGCAATATTACCTTGCTTTGTCGATGGAAGCGCAACGGATCAGCGATATTTTGAATATACGTGATCTGCATAAAAACTGGACTGCTTTTGTTGTCGATCCGGATGACAGGGTGCTGGCGCGTAGCAGTGATAGCAAGGCTTATGTCGGCAAGCTGATACCGGATAATCTGCGTGCCGTAACACGGGAGGTCGAGGGGTTCTGGCGCGGTACAATTCTCGATGGTAATGAGGTTTTCGGCTATTATATCCGTTCTGATGCCAGCGGCTGGCGAACCGCAATTGGCGTTAATCGTGCGGAACTGAGCCGGCCGGTCTGGCTGGCTTTTGCTTATTTTGTTTTCCTGCTTGCCGGAACTATTTTACTGAGTGTGGTACTGGCGGGGTTCTTTGGACGCAAAATTTCCCGACCGGTGCGAAAGCTGGCGGCACAGGCCAAAGCCGTGGGCGACATAGCGGAAGTGAAGCCGCTGAAGTCAGGTATTGAAGAGCTGGATGTGGTCAGCGTTGCGCTGGCTGAAGCTGATAAGCGTAACCGCACCAAGGAACTGCGCTTGCTGGAAGCGCAATTGCGGCTGCAAATGGCGCTTGATGCCGGTAATATCGGTGTTTGGGAATATAATCCTGATGATGACGAGGTGACACTGGATGGTCGCGCCAGTCATATGCTGGCTTTTCAGGACAGGCACAAAATCAATTTTGGCACGGATTTCATGCCGCTTGTGCATGATGAGGATAAGCTGCGTGTGCAAACCGCGCTGGGCAATGCGCTGCAATCCGGTGAGATTGTACGTGAAACCTTCCGCATCCGCGATGAAGATCAGCCGCATCCGCTCTGGGTGACGGGCATTGGCCGCCGTATTTATACCGATAGCGGCAAGCCTTCGGTACTCGGACTGATCGTCAATGTCACAGCAGAGCAAATGGCGTTGCAGCAACGGGAAGTGGTGGCACAGGAGCTTAACCACCGGCTGAAAAATATGTTTGCGGTTATCATCAGCCTGATGAATTTGTCGGCGCGGGGCAAAACGGATGTACAGGATTATGTCAGCCAGATGCGTGAGCGTATGACGGCGCTCGCCAGTGCATTTACGCTGACCTATCAAAGCAATACGACGGCGCTGAGTACGCAGACACATATTTCATTGAATGATTTGCTGATCCGGTTGGCCGAGCCCTATGGTTTTGCAGATCAGGAGCGTATCCGTGTTACCGGGGAGGCGCTGTTATGCCCTGTCGGACATGTCACGCCGATTAGTCTGGTTTTTCATGAGCTGGTCACCAATGCCGTCAAGCATGGTGCTTTATCCGTGCCGCAAGGATATGTTGAAATCCGGCTGTCGAAACAGAAGCCGGTGATGACAATCGAGTGGCTCGAGATTCATGGACCCGAAATTGCGCATGAACCGTCCAAACGCGGTTTTGGTTCGCGCCTGAAACAGATGAGCATTGACGTGCAGATGCAGGGTTCTTTTAAAGAAGTCTGGGCGAAAGAAGGCCTTATTTGCATCATTCAGCTGCCGTTGCCCGACCTGTCTGAGCAGGAAAACGGACAGGAACAGGGCTGAGCCATTATTTCTTGGCACTGGTTTTGCTGCAATTGTGCTTATTCTCTGCAATCATCTGGTTTTGCAGGGAGAGGGCATCAATAATAGCGCAATTCGGATCATTGTCGCCGTGGCAACGGTCGGCCAGTTGCTGCAAGGTATCGGCCATGGAGCGCATATCGGCGATCTTGGTTTCAAGCTCGGCCACATGC
>JAIRVW010000281.1 GCA_031253705.1 Brucellaceae bacterium | reverse complement strand
GGCTGTCCTGACCGCCGCCGCAGCCCAGTTCCAGAATTGAAGCACCTGCGGGCAGGCGGCTCAGAAACTGATCAAGCTGAAGGACTGCCGGTTCCCGTCCGCGCGATGCATAGGCCTCTGCTTCACGGGCATAAAAACCTATTGTTTCACTATCTTTGGCGGTCATGGTGCAATCCTTCAGCCCGTTAACTCTCCTGAAAACGATGCCTGCTTTTTAAGCTTATTTTCGTCCTTGTAAATGCGTGCGCCATGCATCCAGCCCTGCGCTGATATTCTTCCGGCCAAAGCCGACGCGGAAACGGTCGGTTGCCACCGGCAGCAAATCAGAGGTGAACAGCGAAGACGACAGCAGCAGGACACCCGCTTCCTCAACCAGCTGACGGCAATGATCATCAGCACCGTCTTTGCCGAGATAGCGGGCAAAGCCGACACAACCGCCGTCCGGTGCCTGCCATTGATAGAGATGCGGATAGTCATCAAAGAACGCACCGAGCAATTGCAGATTTTCACTGCATAATGCACGGTTGCGGCTGATAATCTGGTCGCGGGCTTTCAACGCAATGACGGCGAGGATTTCACTCGGGGCGGAATTGCTGATGGAGAGATAATGTTTCATCTTCTCCATCCGTGCCAGCAGGTCATGATCGCGGCAGGCAATCCAGCCGATACGCAGACCCGGCAGACCATAGGCTTTGGACATCACATTGAGCGAAATACCTTTTTCGAAGAGTTCAGCGGCTTGTGGTAACTGTTTGGCAGGATCGCGTTCCAGCCCGCGATAGACCTCATCGCTGAACAGGTGAATATTGCGCTCTTTGCACAGGTCTGCGAGTGCTTTGAAAGTCGTCTGACCGGCAATCGCACCGGTCGGATTATTCGGGAAATTGACTGCGATCAGGCGGGTATTCGGGCGCAGGGCTTTTTTGACATCTTCAATATCCAGCGCCCAGTTGTTTTCCGCACGCAACGGTACACCGGAAACCTGTTTGCACAGGGAGACCGGCAGTGTTTCCATTGACTGGTAATTCGGCACGGTGATGATCGCATGGTCATCCGCGCCCAGTAATGCCAGCATGGCGCAATACAGGCCTTCTTCGGCACCGGCAAAGCACAGAATATCGTCGCTGGTCAGTCCCTGATAGGTGGAGGCAATTGTCTCACGAAGAACCGGCTTGCCCCATGTTTCCGTATAGCCGAGAGCGAGTTTCTCCCAAGCTTCCCGATCTGCATCGCCGGCCAGCGCCAGCAAGTCGGACATACGCATGGTTTCCGCATCGCTGGCGGTCATGTGATAACGCGCTTTAAACTCCCAGCGCGAGAAATGTGTTTCCAGCCGGAAATCCGGTAATGTGGCCATAGTTCCCTCCGATATAATGCTGAGTTTTATGATGTTTTTTGTTCGCGCAATTCATTCAGGTAATTATAGATGGTTGCCCGCGAGCTCCCCATCAGTGCCGCCAGATGCTCTGCCGCATAGCGCGTTTCAAACAATCCGCGTTCTTCAAGGGCAGCGACAAGCGCAATCTTGTCTGCTTTTTTGAGCGCGGAGACGGCGAGTTGCTGTTTTTGCAGCCACTGGTGAAAGGCAAAGCTGATCTGCTCACGCGGATCGCGGGCAAATAGTGCGTCAGGCCGGTTGTGCTGTGGTGTGATAAAAGCGGCTAACATGCGTTGCGCCATATCCAGATGAGAAACATCGAGATTGATGCAAAGCAGCGCACCGGCATTGCCTTGCGTATCCCGCAGGATCGCTGTGACAGATTTGAGCTTTTGCCCGTTATCACCGGCTTTTTCATAGGGGCCGAGAATGGCCTCAGTTGCATAGCTTTCCGGATCATCATCGAGCATGGAAAGATCGCCGCTCTTGCGACCGGAAAAACTGTTCCAGATTGCCGCAATTTCTCCGCTTGCGAGATCGTGCAACACAATCTCCGCATGCGGATAGAGCAGGGCATTGAATGCCATCGCGACCGGCGTGGCCATCGCTATGTAATCAGGTGGGGATATGTGGGTCATTTTTAGATATAAAGTCTAAATTAGAAATTATGTCAAATTTAAAATGAGCAATAAAAAAGCCGGACTGCGAAACAGTCCGGCTTTGAAGAAAGGATTACCGATAAAAATCAGATAACCAAAATCGGCGTTTTATTCGGTACGCGGTCGTAGAGGTCGATCACATCCTGATTGAGCATACGTACGCAGCCGGAGGAAACGGCCTTGCCGATCGACCACCATTCAGGATTACCGTGCAGACGGTACAGTGTGTCCACGCCGTCTTTGAAAATATAAAGCGCGCGTGCACCGAGCGGATTGTTAAGACCCGGAGCCATGCCGCCATTGCGGGCGCTGTATTTTTCCAGTTCCGGTTGACGACCGACCATTTCATCCGGCGGTGTCCAGCGCGGCCATTTGCGCTTCCACTGGATGACCGCACGGCCTGACCATGAGAAGCCTGCACGGCCGATACCCACGCCGTAGCGCAGTGCCTGACCATCCTGCATCACCAGATAGAGAAAGCGGTTTGCGGTATCCACAACCACAGTGCCCGGCATTTCGCCGGTTGGATCCTGCACCAGCTGGCGGTAATATTTCGGATCAATTTTCTGGATTGGTACTGCAGGAATCGCAAAGCCCTCATCCTCGGTTGCCGCATACATGCTGGCATAAGGGCCGAGTGCTGCGCCATTATTGACCGGAGGGGCAACCGGAGCCGGACCGCCGGTCATGTCAATCACCGGAATGTTGCGGCTGATCTGTGTACAGCCTGCCAGTCCGGCAGCGGCGGTCACCGACAATGCCGACATGAAAGAACGGCGGGAGAGGGATTTTTCCATATTTAAACCAGTCTTTTCAGAACGCTTTTAAATGATGAGTGTGTGTCTGATACATGCTGCGGGCAGAGGGTAAGTCCGCGGACACAGCATATTCAGGCACGACCCGACAGAGCCGTTAAATCAGCGCCAAAGGCAGCAGACGGAACGGTATAATGGCCGGACGGCCGGAAA
>JAIRVW010000251.1 GCA_031253705.1 Brucellaceae bacterium | reverse complement strand
ATGGCGGTGGCTGGCAGCGTGAAACCGTTGGTCTGCCTAAGAAACTGGATGACCAGAAGTGGGTGATCGATCATTCGGATTTTCCGCCACGCTCCGGTAAACGCACAGAGAAAAACGCTTTTGTTAACGGAACATGGGAAATCACACCGGAGTGGACGGCAACTGCGGGTTTGCGCTATTCGGATTTCCGCACGTCGGATGATAATTACAGCATGCGGATGACCGGTAACTGGCCGAACTTCTCTTATGATCTGATACCGGGGCAGGTTACGCATGTTACGGGTAACGGATGGTCGAAAAACGCTTCACTGAGCTGGGAGCCGGTTACCGATCTCCAATTATACGGCCGCTATTCCGATACAATGCGTATGCCGAGTATTTTTGAAACGCTTAAAGGTTTTTCGACTGCCTTTTTGCCGTCTGATATCAAGCCGGAACAAGCACGAACCTTTGAGTTTGGTGCGAATAAGACATTTGAAAACATCACCGGAAATGATGATCGCCTGAGGCTGCATGCAGCTTATTACAACAATCACATTGATGATTATCTGACGCGTTCCAACATCATTTATAAAAATCCGGTTTCAGGGCAGATCTGGGGCCTTGGCATGGTCAATCTGGATTATGCCCAGATGAATGGTTTTGAATTGAGTGCTGATTATCAGATAGGTAGCGTGACAGCTAAATTAGGCTGGAACCATGCCATTACCTCCCGTTTTTGCGCTCATCCGGGCTCATTGTGGAAGCAGGACAACCTTTGCAGCGAGGGTGGCTTTACCAATAGTTATGCACTGCAGCATGTGCCGCCGAAAGATACGGTCTCAGCAGAGCTTGCCTATAAAATGCTGGAAGACCGCCTGACTTTGGGCACCCGCATTTCTTACTTCTCTCATCGCTTTGCCGAGAGCAAAGCTGAAACAACATCGGAAATCCAGCCTGGAAAATGGCGTCCTTACACTCTGGTTGATGTTTATGGCAGTTATGATTTTAATGAAGCGACACGGTTGGATTTTGCGATCGATAACCTCACCGATCAATATTACATGGATGCGCTGAATGCGGCGCTGATGCCCGCACCCGGACGAACTTTCCGTCTGAATATGACAGCGAAATTTTAAAGTCGGAAAAGGGGTGGTGATACCACCTCTTTTTTCTTGGAGTGCAGAGCCATTGCATGGATCTAAGAGGGGATTGTGGTTGTATAAAAACTATATATTTAACTTGTTAAGTTAATGTGTTTTGATTAATGTTCTGCCATTGAGGTTAATGGCAGGAAGCATAACATGTTAAGTCAAGCGCAAATCGCAGAGCTATCATACCGTTTGGACAATGCGGAAAAGACGAAAACGCAGATCAGGCAGTTTTCACAAGAATTTCCGGATATGACGATTGAAGATGCTTACGCCATTCAGCATGCATGGATACAGTTGAAGCTTGCGGGCGGACGCAAAATTCTGGGGCATAAAATCGGCTTAACGTCCAAAGCAATGCAATATGCGGTGGGTATCAACGAGCCGGATTACGGTGTTCTGCTGGATGATATGTTTTATCAGGACGGAGCGGAAATTCCGACGGAGCGCTTTATCAGTACGCGTATTGAAGCCGAGCTCGCTTTTGTATTGAAGTCACGTCTTGAAGGCCCCAATTGCACAATCTTTGATGTGCTGAATGCCACAGATTACGTGACACCGGCGCTGGAAATTCTCGACACTCGTATTGAGCGCGTTGACCCGAACACCGGATCGACCAGAAAAGTTTTTGATACGATTTCCGACAATGCAGCCAATGCGGCTCTGGTTCTGGGTGGCAGACCATTCAAACCGCAGGATATTGATATGCGCTGGATTTCGGCAATCTGCATGCGTAACGGACAGATTGAAGAAACCGGCGTTGCCGCAGGTGTGCTGAATAATCCGGCTTATGGTGTGGCCTGGCTTGCCAATCGTCTGGCACCGCATGGTGTCTGCCTTGAACCGGGGCAGGTGATTTTGTCCGGCTCATTCATTCGTCCGGTCGATGCACGCAAGGGCGATACTTTTACCGCTGATTACGGCCCGTTCGGCACAGTAAGCTGCTATTTCAAGTGAGTGTCTGAGCCATGAATGACTTACACAATCCGTTTAAAGCGGTGTTGAAATCACCACATTGTCAGATCGGCCTGTGGCTTGGTCTTGCCAATGAATACAGCGCGGAATTATGTGCCGGAGCCGGTTTTGATTGGCTTCTGATTGATGGCGAACATGCGCCGAATGATGTCAGAAGCACATTGCGTCAGTTGCAGGCGCTGGCACCTTATCGCAGCCATCCGGTTGTTCGTCCGCCGGTTGGCAATACTGCGCTGATCAAACAATATCTGGATATCGGTGCGCAGACTTTGCTTATACCGATGGTTGAAAGTGCTGAACAGGCGCAGGAACTGGCGGCCGCAATGTTATATCCGCCGCATGGCATCCGCGGTGTCGGCAGTGCGCTTGCGCGTGCGTCTGCATTTAACCGTACGCCTGACTATCTGCATAAGGCGAATGACGAGACTTGCCTTCTGGTGCAGGTTGAATCGCAAAAAGGCCTCGATAATATTGATGAAATCGCCAATGTGGCGGGCGTTGACGGCGTTTTCATCGGGCCTGCAGATCTTGCCGCGGCACTTGGTCATTTGGGCAATCCTGCGCATCCTGAAGTGCAGTCGGCTATTGAATATTGCATCGCGCGCATTGTGGCAGCCAATAAAGCGCCTGGAATTTTGATGGCTGATGAGAAACTTGCCCGTCGTTATATTGAACTCGGTGCCAAATTTGTCGCTGTCGGCAGTGATATCGGACTTCTGGTTCAGGCAACATCGCTGGCTGTTAAAAAATACAAGAGTGATCAGCCGGAGGCCGTTGCATCTTCAACGGGTGCTGCAGTCTATTGATGGATACAAATGAAAAGGCCCTGCACATTGCAGGGCCTTTTTTAATGTTCCTGTATCAGGCGGATTGTTTTTCCGGAATGCCGCGTTCCTTCAGGTAAGCGCGGTAATTGCTGGATTTAAAATTGACGGTCTCATCCGCTTCGTCCATCTGCACAGAAATACCCAGCGGGCGGGCGGCAGAAACGGGCGCGAGCAGATCTTTCAGCTTTTCAAAGACACGCGATGCACCTGCTTTTTTATCTTCCTCGGAGCGGCCTGCCGCTATCTTCAGCAGCACATGCACGAAGGCATTGTCCGGATGTCCGTCTACGACCAGATAATTCTGCACCGGAACACCGCGGGTACGGGCGCCGGCAAACGGAAAGATTTCTCCGTCAGCAATAAACGCATCCTGCACGGTTTTGAGCATTTCCGGCACGTCAATGCTGTCTTCAAGATTGGTGGAATATTCGACCCAGATGTGAGGCATAGTTACTCTCCGCTCTGTATTTCAGGCCAGTGCAGCAACGGCCGCACGGATGCCGCAGCCTGCAGAAGGCACTGCAAAGCCCAGTTCATTTAAGGTTTGTTCGAGATAATAGAGGTCAGCCAGAATATCGGCTTCGCTGATTGCACCCATCGTACCAATGCGAATAACTTTACCATTCAGCTTGTTACGGGAACCGGCAATGACAGTGTTATATTTCTCATTGAGATGTTTGACGATTTCACCGCCGGTCAGAGGCGCCGGTACGGAAACAACCACAACAGTGTCGGAATAGGCGCGGGCATCACCAAAAGCAGGCAGACCAAGCGCTTCGAGACCGCTGCGCAACGCTTTCGACAAACGGGCATGGCGGGCAAAAACCTGCGGAAGACCTTCTTCATGCAGCATTTTCAGCGCTTCATGCAGGCCAAACAGCAGAGAGACCGGACAGGTAAAGGCCGTCTCGTTATTATCAACGCCAGCCAGAGCTTTGCGCATATCCCAGTAGAAACGCGGACAACGATCTTCTCTGGCGAGAACCGCTTTGGCTTTTTCGCTGACACTGGCAAATCCGAGACCCGGAGGGCACATCAGAGCCTTTTGCGAGCCGGTTACAACAATATCAATGCCCCATTCATCCTGACGCAGTTCCAGTCCGCCAAGGCCACTGATGGAGTCCACGAGAAACAGCGTATCAGTATTTTTAACCAAAGCGCCGATCGCCTGCAGATCGGTCACAATGCCGGTTGAGCTCTCATTGTGCACAGCAATCACAGCGCGGTAGTCAGCTTTGGCAAGTTGTTCTTTGACGATCTGCGGATCAGGTGCCTGACCCCATTCGCTTTCGATAATGTCAACATCCGCGCCCAGTGTGCGGGCGATCTGCGCATAGCGTTCACCAAACTGGCCGTGGACAAGCGCGAGGATTTTTTCACCCGGTGCCAATATGTTTACAAGGCTTGCTTCCATCACGCCGGTGCCAGAGCTGCCGAAGATCAGAACGGGTTGTTTTGTACCGAAAAGCGGCTTGATCATCGCCTGAATTTCACCGAGAGCCGCCTTCATCTGCGGGCCGCGGTGATTGACAATCGGCAAAGCATTGGCGAGGCGGACGCGTTCCGGAATAGCCGTCGGCCCCGGAATACGCAGCCGGTACTGAGCGGGTTTTGCAGCAGTGGCGCTCATGATCTTAAACTCCCAAAATCAATGAATAACTTGTTGGATAAACTGGCGGGCGCGTTCGGTTTTCGGTGCATCGAAAAACACATCAGGCGTACCGATTTCGTTGATGGCGCCATCAGCCATGAAGACAACGCGGTCGGCCACAGCGCGGGCAAAACCCATTTCGTGGGTGACGCAGATCATGGTCATGCCGGTATTTGCCAGTTCCATCATGACATCCAGCACTTCTTTCACCATTTCCGGATCAAGGGCTGACGTCGGCTCGTCAAACAGCATCACTTCCGGTTCCATGGCCAGCGCACGAGCAATCGCCACGCGCTGTTGCTGACCGCCGGAAAGCTGGTTCGGGAATTTTTTCGCCTGATGGCCGATATGAACACGGTCAAGCAATTCCATCGCTTTGGCCTCGGCATCAGCACGGCGCATACGCTTCAGCTTAATGGGGCCGAGTGTCAGATTGTCCATGATCGACAGATGCGGAAACAGGTTGAAAGACTGGAAAACCATGCCGACGCGCTGACGTATCTGCACGATCGTTTCACTATCCTGCGAAACCAGTTCATCACGAACGGTGATCTCGCCCTGCTGGTATTTTTCAAGGCCGTTGATGCAGCGGATCATTGTGGATTTACCGGAGCCGGAAGGTCCGCAAACCACAATACGCTCGCCTTTTTTGATATCCAGTGACACATCCTGCAGAACGTGGAACTGCGAATACCATTTATTGACATGATCAAGTTTGATGATGACTTCACCGGCGCCGGATTGAGCCTGATTATTCATTGCTGACCTGCCTTTGCAAGCTTGTTTTCAATTGTGCGGCTGTAGCAGGACAAGCCAAAGCTCATCAGCCAGAAGACCAGACCAACAAGGAAATATCCTTCGGCTTGCGAGCCGGTCCAGAGCGGATCGGAAGCACCGGCAGAGACGATGTTGAGAAGATCAAACAGACCCACAATCATGACGAGTGTCGTGTTTTTTAAGAGTGAAATCGTGGTGTTGACGATGCCGGGAATAACCTTCTGCACGGCCTGAGGCAGAATGATGTAGAACATCATACGCCAGTAACCGAAGCCCACAGCCATTGCGCCTTCATACTGGCCTTTAGGGATTGCCTGCAGACCACCGCGTACAACTTCGGCCATATAAGCGGCTTCGTAGAAGATGATCCCGACAACTGCCAGAGCCAGTGCATCAGGTTTCATGCCGGATGGCAGGAAGAACGGCAGCATCACAATAGCCATGAACAGCACCGTGACAAAAGGAACGCCGCGGCAAAATTCAATAAAGCCGATGCAGAACCATTTAATCAGCGGCAGCTGACTGCGGCGGCCGAGGGCGAAAAACACACCGACCGGCAAAGAGAAAGTGATACCGGAAACCGCCAGCACCAGTGTCAGCAGCAGGCCGCCCCATTTATCGGTCGGTACCACGGTCAGTCCCGCAACGCCGCCATATAACAGAAAGAAGGTGACGAACGGATAGAGAAACACCATGAAAATCGCGGTGTATTTCTTCGCCGGAATTTTAGGCACCATCAGCGCAATCAGTCCGGCTGCCAGCAGCACAAAGACGATATTGGCACGCCAGCGTTCAGCAGGCGGATAAAAGCCATACATAAACTGACCGGCTTTATTGACGACAAACGCCCAGCAGGCGCCGTCCGGTGCGCATTCTGCACGGCTGTCAGCAATCCATGTGGCATGAAAGAATGCCCACGGCACAATTGCCCAGACAATCGCACCGAGAAGGACGAGAACAATCAGTGAGATGACAGCATCTTTAGCCGAGCCGAAGATACGGGTTTTGAGCCAGAAACTGATCTGAGCCGGCAAATTGTCGCCGCTTTCCGACACAGGCGCAGGCCGTGCCGTCAAAGTGTTTGAATTTGTATGTGTCATCGCTCGACAATCCTTGTCATGCGGTTGAACAGATGAATACAGGCACCGATCAGCAGGCTTATGAGGAGATAAACAGCCATGGTCATGCTGACGATTTCAATCGCTCTGCCGGTTTGATTGATGCTGATGCCTGTAAACACGCCGACAAGATCAGGATAGCCGATTGCCACAGCCAGCGAGGAACCTTTGAGAATGTTCAGATACTGGTTTGAAAGCGGTGGCAGCAGAACACGCATCGCCTGCGGAATAATGATATAGCGCAGTGTCTGCCCCCATTTGAAACCGATCGCGGCCGCAGACTCTCTTTGTCCTTTGTTGACGGACTGGATACTGGCGCGCACCAGCTCTGCAATGAATGCAGCATTATAAATGGTCATGGCGAAGACCAGTGCCGTGAGTTCGGGAACGAATACCCAGCCGCCAACAAAGTTGAAGCCTTTAAGCGTGGGTACGGAGACACCGACTTCAGTATTGGTCAGGAAAACCACCGCAACCGGCAGCAGAATAAGCAGCAAC